>NZ_LS483431.1:1200000-1500000 GCF_900475935.1 Campylobacter fetus subsp. fetus | reverse complement strand
AAAAGACAAATCACGCACTAAATGTTATAAATGGTCTTTTGAAAAACGGTATCATACCTATCGTAAATGAAAATGATGCTATCGCTATCAGCGAGATAGTTTATGGTGATAACGATAGACTTTCAAGTGCCGTTTCGTTTTATTTTAACGCCGATTTGCTAGTTATATTAAGCGATATCGATGGTTATTACGATAGAGATCCAAGAGAAAATAAAAACGCAAAAATCCGTCATCTAGTCACTAATTTAAGCGATGAAGAGCTAAATAAAACTAGCGATACTGGAAGCAAGCATGGTACAGGCGGCATTACAACAAAGCTTTTGGCCGCTAAGTTTTTGATGGACAATAAAAAAGATATGTTTTTAGCTAGCGGATTTGATCTTAGTGATGCAAGAGCATTTTTACTAGACAATAATCAAATAGGCGGTACGATATTCAAAGGCGAACAATGAAAAATATAGTTTTTATGGGGACTCCTGATTATGCTAGCGTCATTTTAGAAGCTATCTTAAAAAATGGCGGTTATAACGTAGTTGCAGTATTTACGCAGCCCGATCGCCCAGTAGGAAGAAAGGCAATCTTAACTCCTCCAGAGGTAAAAAAAACAGTTTTGCAAAGTGGGCTTGATATCCCTATTTTTCAACCTTTAAATTTAAAAGATAGTAGCACGGTAAATGATATTAAGGCTTTAAAACCTAATTTTATCGTAGTTGCGGCTTACGGGCAAATTTTACCAAAAGATATTTTAGATATTGCGCCTTGTATAAACTTGCACGCTTCATTACTCCCCAAATTTAGAGGTGCAAGTCCTATCCAAGAAGCGATTTTACGTGGTGAATTGCTTAGCGGTGTAACTGCTATGAGAATGGGAGTGGGGCTTGATGATGGAGATATACTCGGCTTTAGCGTGATCGAAATACCCAATTTAAAATCAAGCCAACTTTTTTGTGAGTTAGCAAAAATGGCTGCAAAACTTACTATAAAAATTTTAAATGAATTTGAAAGTATATCTCCTATAGCTCAATTTCATGCTTTAAGTTCTAAGTGCGGCAAAGTCCATAAAGAAGATGGTCTAATAGATATTAAGCTTCAAACTCCAAAAATCATAGAATCTAAATTTAGAGCATACTATCCATGGCCGGGATTATATCTTGAAAACGGAGTTAAAATTTGGGATATGGAGATTTCAAATTTAAAAGGCGAAAATGGATATGTGTTAAGTATAGATTACGACGGTTTTACGATCGGAGTAAATGGCGGTAGTATAAAGATAAAATCCCTTCAAGAATCCGGAAAAAAAATGGTAAATGCAAAAGACTATATAAATGGTAAAAGGTTAGGTGTTGGTAGTAAGTTTTGTTGATGAGTGTAGTTCTACTCAAGAAGATCTTATAGCGTCATTAAGACTCGGTGTTATAACTCCTCCTTATACTTTAGTCGCTTCTAGGCAGACTAAAGGAGTTGGAAGTAGGGGAAATAGATGGGAAAGTATGGACGGAAATTTATATTTTAGTTTCTGTATAGATAGTTCTAGTTTGACTTCTGATCTGCCTTCAAGCTCTGCTAGTATATATTTTGCTTTTTTAATGAATGAGTATTTAAAGAGTTGTGGATCAAAAATATGGCTTAAATGGCCAAACGATTTTTATCTCGATGATAAAAAGATAGGAGGAGTTATAACAACTAAGATAAAAAGCGTTTATATATGCGGAATGGGTATAAATTTAAAAACATCTCCACGGTATTCAAACGTACTTGATATAGACCATGGAGCTACTCAGATAGTAGATGGATTTTTAAAATCTTTAGAACTTAATCCTTCATGGAAGCAAATTTTTAGCAAATATTTGTTAGAATTCGAAAAATCAAAAATATTTAGTGCTCACGTCGACGGTGAGCTTATGAGCCTTGAGAATTCTGTTTTGTTGGACGATGGCTCGATAATAATAAATAACAAAAAGGTATATTCTTTAAGATGAGTGAAGTTATAACCATTGCCAACCAAAAAGGTGGCGTAGGAAAGACGACAACTGCTGTAAATTTGGCTGCATCTTTGGCTGTAGCTGAGAAAAAGGTACTTCTTGTAGATATCGACCCTCAGGCTAATGCTACAACCGGTCTTGGTTTTAGCAGAAGCGATTATGAGTTTAATATATATCATGTATTAACAGGTAGAAAAAAATTAAGCGAAATTATTCTTAAAACAGAGATTAACACCTTGCATCTTGCGCCATCAAATATAGGATTAGTAGGTATCGAACAAGAATTCAATGAGCAAAACAGAGACTACAAAGCTATTTTAAGAAATAAAATTTCCGAACTTAGAGACGACTACGATTTTTTAATCATAGATAGCCCGCCAGCTCTCGGAAGTCTTACAATAAATGCTCTTAGCGCGAGTGATAGCGTTATAATACCTATACAGTGCGAGTTTTATGCTATGGAAGGGTTAGCTCAGATATTAAATACGGTAAAAGTTATTAAAAAGTCTATAAATCCTAAATTAACTATAAAAGGTTTTTTGCCTACTATGTATAGTGCACAAAATAATCTATCTAAAGAGACAGTTGCTGATTTAAAGAAGCATTTTGAAAATAAATTATTTAAAGTTGCAGACTCCGAAGAGGGATTTGTTATCATCCCAAGAAATGTAAAGCTTGCCGAAAGTCCTAGTTTCGGCAAACCAGTAATTCTTTATGATATCAAATCAAGCGGAAGTATAGCTTATCAGAATTTAGCTTATTCGATAATGGGGTAAAAATGGCTTTAGGAAGAGGACTTAGTGCGATACTTGAAGATGTAGAAAATGCGTATGACAAAGAGTTAAATAGGGATCTTATATCAGATATTGATATAGATAAAATAATTCCAAATCCATTCCAGCCAAGAAAGCATTTCGATCAAGAATCTCTTAGCGAACTTAGTGCAAGCATAGAAAAACATGGCTTAATCCAGCCTATTATAGTTATAAAAAAAGGAAACGGATATACTCTTATAGCCGGCGAGAGAAGGCTTAGAGCTACAAAACTTTTAGGCAAAGATAGTATAAAAGCTATAGTAGCAAATTTAGAAGATCAAAATCTAAGAGAGTTAGCTTTAATAGAAAATATTCAAAGAGAAAATTTAAGTCCTATTGAGTTGGCAAATTCATATAAAGAGCTTATAGAAGAGTATAAAATTACTCAAGAAGCACTATCTAATATTATAAAAAAAAGTCGTACAGTTATCACAAATACTCTTCGTTTGCTTAGCTTAGATGAATCCACAAAATGTCTTATAGAAGACGGTAAATTGACTCAGGGCCATGCGAAAGTTATAGTAGGACTTGATAAAGATGATGAAAAAATGGTTGTTGATACTATAGTCGGTCAAAGATTAAATGTAAGAGATACTGAAAATTTGATAAAAAGAATAAAAAACAAAGCAGACAAATCCTCAAATTTAGTATCTATGCAACAAAATTATAATGAGAATTTAAATATTTTAAAGGATACGTTTTTAAATTTGGGATATGAATGTAAAATTAATGGCAAAAAAATGATATTAAATTTCGCTGACGTGGAAAAAATTCAAAATTTAATTCAAGTAATTCAAAAAATTCAGTAAAATTTAGCCTTTATTGTTGTAAAATATTCAACTATTATTTATGTCTGTGAATGAAATTTACTAAGGAGAATTAATGCTACAAATTGACCTGCCGCTTTTGCTTATTACGGTTGTGATCTTTCTAGGGCTGATTTTTGTTTTAAACTCTATATTATATAAACCTCTTCTTAAATTTATTGATGATAGAAATAGATCAATAAAACAAGATGAAGATAGTGTTAGCAAAAATGCAAATGATGCTAGCGCGTATAAAGCCGAGATTGAGAGAATCATTCTTGATGCTAGAGCTGAAGCAAATGCAAAAAAACAAGCTGCTTTAGCTAGAGCAAAAGAGGAAGCCGCAAAAAAAATAGAAGCTAAAAAAGCGACTATAGAGTCTGAATATGAGATTTTTGCAGCTGGATTGGCTGCTAAAAAAAGCGAACTAAGAAATATGCTTTTAGAAAAACTCCCTGAATTTAAAAATAGCCTGGCCGGCTCATTGTCAAAGATATAGGAGATTGTTATGAATATTAAAATTTTATTGCTGTTATTAGCTCCGATCTTTGTTTTTGGTGCGACTGCTAGTGGTGCAGAGCGTGACTATGATATAGTTGCTAGAACTATAAACTTTGTTATATTTGCCGGTATTTTATACTATTTGATAGCCGAGCCGGTTAAAAAAGCTTATAAAGGTAGAATAAATTCGATAGCTGCTAGACTTGATGCTATACAAGATAAACTAAGAGCTTCAAAAGCGCAAAAAGATGAAGTTTTAAAAAAAGTTGAAGATGCAAAAAACAGTGCGAGCGGTCTATTAGAGTCTACGGACAAAGAGATAGAAATTCTAATATCAAAAATAGAAAAAGATACTCAAAATGAACTTTTGTTACTTCAAAAAAGCTATGAAGAACAAAAAGATTTTGAAGAAAGAAAGATTGTTAGATCTGTAGTCGGTGAAATTCTAGATGAAGTTTTTGCCGAAGATACCCTAAAAATCGATCAAAGCGAATTTGTAAATTTAGTACTTAAAAAGGTAAGCTGATGAAAGAAGTAGTGGCTAAAAAGTATGTAAAAGCGCTTATTTTAAGTTTAAGCTCAGATGAATTTGATAAATTGGGCAATGAACTTAAAGATATATCAAATGCTTTTTTACTCCCTAAACTTAAAGTAATAATTGATTCTCCAGATATCAGTTCTAAACAAAAAGCTGATTTTTTATTTTCTTTATTAGATAATGCTTCTAATAAAATTCATAATTTTTTATTACTTTTAGCAGAGAGAAAAAGACTCGGTTTGATCCCGGAGATTTCAAAAGAATTTGAGTATCAACAAGCTGTAAGAGACGCTAAATTTAGCGGTCTAATCTCTGGTAATTTTGAGCTAAGCGCTGCTCAAAAAACTGAGCTTGAAGAGAGATTTTCTAAGAAATTTGGTGCAAAAATAGAATTTGAAAACATAAAAAATAACTATAACGGTATCAAAATAGAGCTAGATGACCTTGGTGTGGAAGTTAGTTTTTCTATTGATAGATTAAAGGCTCAAATGAGCGAATATATTTTAAAAGCAATTTAATAAGGAGTAAAAGCGTGAGTGTAAAATTAAAAGCTGATGAGATTAGCAGTATCATCAAAGAGCGCATCGAAAATTACAACTTAAGCGTTGATATTGAAGAAACTGGTAAAGTAATATCAGTCGCTGATGGTGTTGCAAACGTTTATGGACTAAAAAATGTTATGGCCGGTGAGATGGTTGAGTTTGAGACCGGTGAAAAAGGTATGGCGTTAAATCTTGAAGAGAGTAGTGTCGGTATAGTCGTTCTTGGTAAATCAAGCTCCATAAAAGAAGGCAGTAGCGTAAAAAGACTTGGAAAGCTTCTTCGCGTTCCAGTGGGCGACGCTTTAATAGGACGCGTCGTAAATGCTCTAGGCGAGCCTATAGATGCAAAAGGAGCTATAGAAGCTACAGAGACAAGATTTATTGAAGAAAAAGCAAAAGGTATTATGGCTAGAAAATCTGTTCATGAGCCGCTTCAAACAGGTATTAAAGCTATAGACGGTTTGGTTCCGATCGGCCGTGGTCAAAGAGAGCTTATTATCGGTGATCGTCAAACAGGTAAGACAACAGTTGCTATAGATACTATTATCAACCAAAAAGGTCAAGACGTAATCTGTATTTATGTGGCTATAGGTCAAAAGCAATCAACAGTAGCTCAAGTTGTTAAAAAACTTGAAGAGTACGGTGCTATGGACTATACTATAGTAGTTAATGCAAGTGCAAGCGATGCTCCGGCGTTACAATATCTTGCTCCATATGCAGGTGTAACAATGGGTGAATATTTCCGTGATAACTCACGCCATGCTCTTATTATTTATGATGATCTAAGCAAGCACGCTGTAGCTTACCGTGAAATGTCATTGATTTTAAGAAGACCGCCGGGTCGTGAAGCATATCCAGGAGATGTTTTCTATCTGCACTCAAGACTGCTTGAGAGAGCTAGTAAGCTAAGTGATAAACTAGGAGCGGGAAGTCTTACGGCTCTACCTATTATCGAGACTCAAGCAGGTGACGTTTCAGCGTATATTCCTACAAATGTTATTTCTATAACTGATGGTCAAATTTTCTTGGAAAGCGACTTGTTTAACTCAGGTATTCGTCCTGCTATTAACGTTGGTTTGTCTGTTAGTCGTGTCGGCGGATCAGCCCAGATAAAAGCTATTAAAAAAGTTTCTGGAACACTAAGGCTTGATCTTGCTCAGTATCGCGAACTTCAAGCTTTTGCTCAGTTCGCAAGCGATCTTGATGAGAGTAGTAGAAAACAACTTGAGCGCGGACAAAGAATGGTCGAAGTGTTAAAGCAACCTCCTTATAGCCCGCTCCCTGTAGAAAATCAAGTTATCATAATCTACGCAGGTAGTCAAGGATATCTTGATGATATTCCAGTATCTGCAGTTACTAAATTCGAAGCTGAATTATATCCGTATATAGAGGCTAAGTATCCTGAAATTTTTGAGCAAATTAGAAATAAAAAAGCTCTTGATAAAGATATCGAAGAAGCACTAAGCAAAGCATTGAATGAATTTAAAGCAACGTTTAGCGCTGAATAAGGCTAAGATATGTCAAATTTAAAAGATATAAAAAGAAAAATTAAGAGTGTTCAAAACACGCAAAAAACTACAAAAGCAATGAAACTAGTTTCTACTGCAAAGCTTAAAAAAGCAGAAGAAGCTGCTCGTCATTCTCGTGTTTATGCTCTTAAAATTAATGAAGTTTTGAGCGAGATAGCTTATAAAATAAATCAATTTAAGATCGTAGGCAAAGACGATAAGTTTTTTGACTTAAAAGCCTCTATAAACAAAGTTGATATTATTTTTGTTACTGCAGATAAAGGACTTTGTGGAGGATTTAATATTTCTACTATAAAAACTATAAGAAATATGATAGAAGAGTATAAATCAAAAAAAATCAAAGTCAGACTAAGAGCAGTTGGTAAAAAAGGTATAGAATTCTTTAATTTTCAAGGTGTAGAAATTCTAGAAAGTTATAAAGGAATCAGCTCTGCACCTACTTATGATAAAGCAAAAGGCGTTATAGCTTCAGCGATCAGTGATTTTGTAGCAGGAGCTACCGATAAGGTTATTTTGGTTCATAATGGTTATAAAAATATGATCTCTCAAGAGATAAGAATAAACACTATAGTTCCTGTAGAAACCCCGTCGATAGAAAATGTTGAGCACTCTAGTTCCCTTATGGAGATTGAACCAGAAAATGATGAGAAGATATTAGAAGAGTTGATGAAAAAATATTTTGAGTATAGTATGTATTATGCTCTAATAGACTCTTTAGCAGCTGAACATAGCGCTAGAATGCAGGCTATGGATAATGCTACAAACAACGCAAAAGCAAGAGTTAAAGAGCTTCAGCTTGCTTATAATAAGGCAAGACAAGAGAGCATTACGACAGAGCTTATAGAGATTATAAGCGGTGTCGAGAGCATGAAGTAAATTTAGAAGGAGAGATAATGAAAGGTATTATTAGCCAAGTTATGGGTCCTGTAGTTGATGTTGATTTCAAAGACTACTTGCCTAAGATTAACGAAGCTATTGAAGTAAATTTTACAGTAGAAGGCAACACGCATAAACTTATTTTAGAGACTGCTGCACACCTTGGAGATAATCGTGTAAGAACTATCGCTATGGATATGAGCGAAGGACTTACAAGAGGGTTAGATGCTATAGCGCTTGGGTCGCCTATCAGTGTTCCTGTTGGAGAAAAAGTTTTAGGAAGAATATTCAACGTAATTGGTGATCTTATAGACGAAGGCGAAGAAGAAAAATTTGATAAAAAATGGTCGATTCATAGAGATCCGCCGGCATTTGAAGATCAAAGCACAAAAAGTGAAATTTTTGAAACAGGTATAAAAGTCGTAGATCTTTTGGCTCCTTATGCAAAAGGCGGTAAAGTTGGACTATTTGGCGGTGCCGGCGTTGGTAAAACAGTTATCATTATGGAACTTATCCACAACGTTGCATTCAAACACAGCGGCTATTCGGTATTTGCCGGTGTCGGTGAAAGAACAAGAGAGGGTAACGATCTTTATAATGAAATGAAAGAATCCGGCGTTTTGGATAAAGTTGCCTTATGTTATGGACAAATGAATGAACCGCCGGGTGCAAGAAACCGTATAGCGCTTACTGGTCTTACAATGGCTGAGTATTTTCGTGACGAGATGGGACTAGATGTTCTTATGTTTATCGATAACATCTTCCGTTTCTCACAATCAGGCTCAGAGATGTCGGCTCTTCTTGGACGTATCCCAAGTGCGGTTGGTTATCAACCAACGTTAGCTAGCGAAATGGGAAGACTTCAAGAAAGAATCACATCAACTAAAAAAGGTTCGATTACATCTGTTCAAGCCGTATATGTACCGGCTGATGACCTTACAGACCCGGCACCTGCGACAGTTTTTGCACACCTTGATGCAACAACGGTTCTTAACCGCGCCATTGCCGAAAAAGGTATCTACCCGGCGGTCGATCCGCTTGATTCAACTTCAAGAATGCTAGATCCTCAAATTTTAGGTGAAGAGCATTACAAGATTGCTCGTGGCGTTCAAGCCGTGCTTCAAAAATACAAAGATTTGCAAGATATTATCGCAATTCTTGGTATGGATGAGCTTAGCGAAGAAGATAAACTTACAGTTGATAGAGCTAGAAAGATAGAAAAATACCTATCTCAACCGTTCTTTGTTGCAGAGGTTTTTACAGGTAGTCCTGGTAAGTATGTAAGCCTTGAAGAGACAATTGCCGGCTTTAAAGGTATCTTAGAAGGCAAATACGATCAATTACCAGAAAATGCGTTCTATATGGTAGGAAATATTGATGAGGCGATCGCAAAAGCTGAAAAAATGAGAGCATAAGCTAAAAAGGAAGCGATATGAATACAATACATTTAGAAATAGTAACTCCTGAGGGGCTTATATTTTCAAATGATGCTAAAATGGTAGTACTTCCTGGTAGTGAAGGCGAGTTCGGTGTGCTTCCTGGGCATGCCTCACTTGTTTCGCTTTTAAAAATCGGTGTTGTAGATATAGAAAATGTTGATGGGACTCACGACGCTGTTGCCATAGACTGGGGTTATGTTAAAATAGATGAAAATAAAGTAATCGTTTTAGTCGATGGTGCCGTGTATGTAGCTGGAAATAGCGAAAGTGAGATTGCTCAGTCTATTGAAAATGCAAAAACTCTTGTTAAACGTATGAGCGATGGTAATGGTATATTAGCCACAGCTTTAGCAAGAATCGAAAATGCTGCGAGGGCAAGATAAGTGCTTGGTTTTTTAGATCTTCTTCTAAACTATTTATCAAAAAGCAGTTTAGTGACAATCATCGTTTTAAGCTGGTTGTCGCTATACTTTGTTATTAGTTTTACAATACTTTTTTCAAGATATATCGGACTTAACAACTGGATAAAAAAAGAACAAGTTGCTCTTGAGTCTATTTTAATGGGAACAAAATCCGATCTTGTTGATTCATCACTTAAAAAGTGTGCGTCTGGCAGAATTACAAAAGAAAAATTAGACGTTTGCATTAGTTTGGCTGAAGCAAACGCTACAAGTGGTCTTACTATGTTATCAATTATAGCTTCTACATCGCCGTTCATAGGTCTGTTTGGAACGGTTATAAGTATACTTGAAACTTTTGCAGGACTTGGTCAAGGTGGTGGAAGTAGCTCGCTTAGTGTGATTGCGCCAGCTATCTCAGAAGCTTTGGTTGCTACTGGATGTGGCATATTTGTGGCCATCCCGGCTTATAGTTTTAATCTTCTTATAAAGAGAAAAGCATATGAAATTATCAGCATCATAAGAAGAGAAGCAAATATTTTAGTTAGTATAAAAGAAGATTATAGCCAAAATGATAAATTTTGATGAAAATCCAGAGTTAAATATTACTCCTCTGGTTGATATTATGCTAGTTTTATTAGCTATACTTATGGTTACAACTCCGGCTATCGTCTATGAAGAGCAAATAACACTTCCTGATGGTTCAAAAAGCAAAGCAGTATCCCAAAATTTAAAAACTCTTACTGTAAGAATAGACGCTCAAAGAAAAGTCTATATAAATCAAAGCGTAATGAGCTTACCAGAATTAGGCGATAATTTAATTCTTATCTCTCAAAAGTACGATAAAAATTCCCCGGTATACATAAAAGCCGATAAAAGACTAATTTATGATGATGTAATGTATGTCTTAAAAACTATGAAAAATGCCGGATTTACTAAAGTCGCACTTGAAACCAACGGATAAAATGTCAAGAAAAATCGGTGCAAAATATCCTACTTTAAACTCTTTTGTAGTAGCGATTTTTATCTATGTTTGTATAATTATATCTTTATTTTATAAAATTTATACAGCAGAAGACCCAAAAAAATATACAAATCAGCAAGATGCTTTTATGGATGTATTTGTAGTGCAAACCGAGGTTGCAGATACTATAACCGCTCCAAAAAAAGCAGAAGAAAAAATAGAAGCTAAGTTAACAGAAGAAAAAGAGCAAGAAGAAGTAACAAAAACTACAAATAAGCAGAATCCAAAACCAGTAGAGGAGCCAAAACTAACTCCTGTATTAGATCCAAAACCCGCTCCTAGCGTAAATTTAAATGAGCTTTTTAGCGATGTAAAAGTAGAACAACCAACCCCAAAACCAAAAGAACAAGCTGTTCAAAGCAATAAAAAGAGCGATAAAAAAACAAGTTCATCATCAAAAAGTGCTACTGATATATTAAATGCTTTACAAAAAGATATCACTGCAAAAGCACCTCCAGCCGGTATGACCGGAGAATATAATAAATTTATGGGTGATATTACAGAAATTATTCAAAGAAAATGGGTATCATACAAAGCTGATACAAATAACGATGCTAAGGTTCAAATTTTCATAGATAAATTTGGAAAGTTTAGTTACAATATCATCTCCTTGTCGTACAACAAGGAATTTAACAGCAAGGTAAAAGAATTTTTAGAGAGACTTAAAGAGACTCAGTTTCCTACGCCTCCTACAAATACTACAACTTCTGTTGCTTTAACATTAAGAGATCAAATTGATACGGAGATACAATGAGAAAATTGTTTTTGCTAATTGCCTTTTGTATAGGGCTTAGTGCGGCGGATGCGACTATAGAGGTCGTTAACAAAGGATTAGTTTTACCTAGAATAGTAGTTCAAGATGCGACTACGAACTTTGCTAATAACACACTTAAAAATAGATTTTTTAAGCTAATGATAGGAGATTTAAAAGTAGGTTCATCTTTTGAAGTAATTGAAGATTATTATACTAGTAGTTATGATGGAGATTTCAGAACAAATTTAGCTAATGACAAAAATCCAGAACTTATACTAAGATACGCTCTTGGGGTAGAGGGAAATGGATTAACTCTAAAAGTTAAGTTGTTAAATGCGAAAAACGGCAGTGTGAGATTTGAAGGTACTTTTAGTCAAGCAGAACTTGCCAAATTCCCGTTTTTAGCACATAAAAGCATTGCTACGATAGCTAGAAATTTAAATTTATCTCCTATTGATTGGATGGATAAATCTATTATAATTTCACAATACACATCTCCTGGCAAAAGTAATATTATAGTTGCCGATTATACTTTAACATATCAAAAAGTAATTCTTAGCGGCGGGTTAAATATATTTCCTAAATGGGCAAACAAAGATCAAAGTGCATTTTACTATACAACGTATATAAATTTAGTTCCTACTTTGTATAAATATGATTTAGCTACTGGTAAAAAAACTAAAATTACGCAAAGCGGAGGTATGTTAGTCGCATCTGATGTTAGCAGCGATGGAACTAAAGTTTTACTAACTATGGCGCCAGACGATCAAAGCGATATCTATATTTATGATACTACAACTAAAAAAAAGAGTAGAATAACTGATTTTAAAGGTATTGATGTTAATGGAAATTTTGTAGATAATGATACAAGAGTTGTATTTGTAAGCGATAGATTAGGTTATCCAAATATATTTGCAACTAGTATCAATGGTGGTGCAGTAGAACAAATGGTATTTCACGGTAAAAATAATAACTCCGTAAGTACATATCAAAATTACGTTGTTTATTCAAGTAGAGAGAGCGTTGGCGATTACTCTGCTAAAACATTTAATCTATATCTAATCTCTACAAAAAGTGACTATATAAGACAGCTTACATCAGGAGGAGTAAATACTTATCCTAGGTTTTCAAGTGATGGAGGAAGCATTGTATTTATTAAAAATGCTGGCAACGAGAGTGCCGTAGGCATAATCCGTGTTAATGAAAATAAGAGCTTCCAATTTCCATTAAGAATAGGTAAATTGCAATCAATAGATTGGTAATTTTTTTGGAATTTTTTAAATTTAAATGACGCAAAAATTGTAAAATATGATATAATTGCGACAAAATTTTTATTCAAAGGTAGGAAATGAAAAATTTAGTTTTAGTTTCAGCTGTTGCTGCTGCTTTATTCATAGCTGGTTGTAGTTCAAAATCACCAGAAGTAGATATGAATGCAGATGCAAACAAAATGTCAAACAATAATGGTATGTCAAATACTGACACAATGAGCGATGCAGAGAGATTAAATGCTCTAATGAATCAAATTCAAAGCCAAGTTAAAAATGTTTATTTTGATTTTGATAAATTTAATATACGCCCTGATATGCAAGGTGTTGTTGGTACAAATGCTTCATTATTTAACCAAAATGGTGCAGATAGCCTAAGAATTATGGTTGAAGGAAACTGTGACGAGTGGGGTAGTGATGAGTATAACTACGCTCTAGGCGTAAAAAGAGCTAAAACTGCTAAAGATGCTTTAGTAGCTCAAGGCGTAAGTGCAGATAGAATCGAGATTACAAGCAATGGCGAGAGCAAACCTGTATGTACTGAAAGAACAAAAGCTTGCGACGCTCAAAATCGTCGTGATGAGTTCAAAATTCTTCCATAATTTATGAGAAGAGATCTTTTTATAGCAGCCTTTTTATGGGCTGCATCTTCTTTATTCGCTGAAATTTCAGTATTTGATGCAGGTAATTTAAATCAAGATAATCCGTATGGACTTACAGATAATGAAAAGATTCTACTAAAAAACAAAGAAAAAGTTGAAAAATTAAACCAAAATATCGGCTCAGTTCAGTCTGATATAAATGTAGCACAAGAGAATATCGAAGGCTTAAGAAGTATCTTAGATGGCTTAAATCAGACAAATTTAAAACTAGAAAACAGAGCCACCGATCTAGAAAACAGAGTAAATTCTATAGATCTAAATCTTACAAAAGAGATTACAGAGTTAAAAAGTATAGTAAAACAAAATAAAACTATACAAGATGAAAATTATAAAAAAATAACTAAAGCCATATCTGAGCTAAGCGCATTGATAGATTCGGTAGTTGCAAATCAAGCAGCGGAAAAAAATAGTAGTTCCACTATAAAAGATAACAAGATCGAAGATACGAAATCGGTAACTAAATTTGATGATATGAATCTCGCAGATGTCTTAAAAGACGCCGATACTTCTTATAATAATAAAGAGTATTTAAAAGCTAGTGAAGCATATGCTTTTTTAGTAAAGAAAAAGCATAAACCTGCTTATTCAAATTTTATGCTTGGCGAGATAGAATACACAAATAAAAACTATAAAGATGCTATACCGTACTACCAAAAAAGTGTTGAACTGAGTCAGAAAGGCACTTATATGCCAAAACTTTTGTATCATACCGCAATTAGTTTTGATAAAATAGGCGATACAAAAAATGCTAATAAATTTTATAATGCATTGAGACAAGCATATCCAGATAGTAAAGAAGCAAAAGCTTCACCGGTACGTAAATAATTCAACCTTAGGAGAAAATAATGTCAAAAGTAATAAAAATGTTTTATGAGCTTAAAGATGCAAAAACAGGTGAGCTTTTGGAGTCAAATATAGATGCACAAGAAATCGCATTTGTTACAGGGAAAAATCAAGTTTTAGAAGCTTTGGAAAACGGAGTTATAAATCTTAAAGTAGGCGAAAATGCTACCGTACGCATACCTGCTAGCGAAGGTTTAGGTGAATATGATGATAGCGCTCTTCAAGTACTTCCAAAAGAACAATTTGCAGGAATAGAGTTAAATGAAGGTATGGAGCTCTTTGGCGAGGGCGAAGACGGAAGCACTGTTAGAGTTACTGTAAAATCAATCAGCGATAATGATGTTACTGTGGATTTTAATCATCCATATGCCGGTAAAGACCTTGAGTTTAATGTAAAAATTACTGAAAATAGAGACGCTGATGCAGATGAAGAGCTAACTGGCGTAGTTGTTATGCCTCACGTTTGCGGTTGTGGCGGAGGAAGTCATCATCATGATCACGATGGCGAAGGATGTTGTGGTGGAGGTCATCATGATGAGCATGGCGGCGGATGCTGCGGAAAACATCATCATTAAGAGTATATATGATGAGCGATGTTGCCTTTTTATTTCCCGGTCAAGGCTCTCAAAATTTTGGTATGGGGGCTGAAATTTATGAAAATTTCAAAGCCGCAAAAGATCTTTTAGATAGCGCTAGTGATTTTTGTAAGATTGATTTCAAAGAACTTATGTTTAAAGAAAATGATCGCTTAAGTATATCTGAATTTACTCAGCCTGCTATTGTTTTAAATTCTTTTATGTGTTTTCTTGCTTTCAAAGAAAATATCGATATCAATGCTAAATTTACATTCGGTCACTCGCTGGGCGAGTTTTCTGCTATTAGCGTTAGCGGCGGTTTTGATATGCTAAATGCTATAAACCTTGTTCATCTAAGAGGTAAATTTATGAGCGAAGCTTGTCAAGGTAAAAATGCCGGAATGATGGTTATCCTCGGTTTAAATGATGATATCGTAAAAGGTATTTGCGAAAAATCATCAAAAAGCGTTTGGGCTGCAAATTATAACTGCGATGGACAAATAGTCGTAGCCGGAGTAAAAAGCGATCTTATAGAGCTTGAGCCAGTATTTAAAGAAGCCGGTGCTAAAAGAGCTATGCTTTTAGATATGAGCGTAGCTAGTCACTGTCCGCTTCTTGATAGTGCTAGTATTAAACTTTATGATGAGCTTAAATCTATTATAAAAGATGAGTTTTCTCCTGTTATATCAAATGTTACAGCTAAAGTTTATACTAGTAAAACTGAAGCTTTGGAGCTCCTAAAACTTCAGCTAGTAAAACCTGTTTTGTATAAACAAAGTATTAAAAACTATGAAAACGATGTTGATTGTTTTATAGAGTTTGGTTCTAGCGTACTAAAAGGACTAAACAAAAAAATAACATCAAAACCTACTTATAGCATTTCAAATTTAAGCTCTTTAGAAGAGAGTTTGAAGGAGTTGGCATGAAAATAGCAATTCTTGGCGCTATGCCTGAAGAGATCGCTCCGCTTTTAAATAAGCTGCAAAATTACAAAACACTAAAATATGGCAAAAACGAGTTTTATCTAGCTAAATATAAAAATCACGAGCTTGTTATTGCTTATTCAAAGATAGGTAAGGTAAACTCTACCTTGACTGCTACTTTGATGATTGAAAAATTCGGTTGTGAAATACTGTTATTTACAGGAGTTGCCGGAGCATTAAATGAAAAATTAAAGATAGGCGATATCCTTTATGCTACAAGTACTGTTCAGCATGATCTCGATATAAGCGCGTTTGGTCATCCTTACGGTTATGTTCCTGGTATAAACGTGTATGAAAAAACAGATGAAAAACTAAATAATATAGCAAAAAAAGTTGCTGCTAACAACGGCGTAAATCTTGTTAGTGGAGTTATAGCTAGCGGAGACCAATTTATATGTGATCCTATAAAAAAAGAGTGGATCAAATCTACTTTTGATGCTGATGCCGTGGAGATGGAAGGTGCTAGCGTGGGTCAAGTATGCGCTACTCTTGATATCCCATATTTTTTGATGAGAGCCATAAGCGATGAAGCAGGCGGCGGTGCTGAGATCGACTTTGATAAGTTTGTAGTAGAAGTTGCAAATACGTCTGCTAAATTCGTACTTGATATGGTTGAGTATTTATGATAGATCTGAGTAAAAAACTCATTCGTCAAGTAGGTCAAACAAACGCCAAATATAAGATGTTTGAGAAAAACGATAAAATACTTCTTGGGCTAAGCGGCGGTAAAGATAGCTTGGCTTTAGCTCATATACTAAAGCATTTTCAAAACGTTACTCCCGATAAATTTGAGTTTGAAGCCGTAACGCTTAGTTATGGTATGGGTGAGGACTATGCATATTTAACTGCTCATTGCGAGAAACATGGCATAAAACATAGCGTTATCGATAGCTCTATATTTGAAATAAGCAAAGATAAAATCAGGAAAAATTCGAGTTTCTGTAGCTTTTTTAGTCGTATGAGACGCGGATATCTTTATACTTATGCGCTTGAACACGGTTTTAATAAACTAGCGATCGCTCATCATCTTGATGATGCGGCAGAGAGTTTTTTTATGAATTTTACTTATAACGGCGCTTTAAGAACGCTTGCCCCAAAATACAGAGCAAAAAACGGACTAGTGCTGATACGACCTCTCATAAATGTTAGAGAGCGTCAGCTTAGAGATAATGCTACTAAAAACAATCTTTTTGTGATAGGCGATGAAGCGTGTCCCGCAATGAGATTTGACGTGAAAATGCCTCACGCAAGGCATGAAACAAAACAGCTTTTAGCAGGGCTTGAAAAAGAAAATCCAAAACTATTTACCAGCTTACAAGCTGCGTTTGAAAATATACATAGAGATACGTTTTTTGATTTGAACGAGCAGCTGTAATAGTCTTTAAATTTAAATATATTTAGTGCGATTTCTATTATATCGGATTAATAAATTTATTAAATTTAGGAACTATTTTAATTGCTCTAGTCTCTCTTTTTTAGTTCCTATCTCAGTGATCTGAACTCCAAAGTTTCCATCTACTATAACAACTTCACCAAGAGCGACTTGCTTATCTCCTATCAGCACCTCTAAAGGATCATTTGCTAGTTGATTTAGCTCTATAACCGATCCTATATCCATAGATAAAACATCTTTTAGCAGCATTTTTTTAGATCCTATTCTAACTCTTATAGGGAGTCTCACATCCATGATAAGACCGATATTTTTTATTTCTTCTGTTATATCTGCTTTTAGATGCGGTATCTCTTTTGTATGTTTTTCATCTGATTTATTGAAGTATTTGTTGAATGCAAAATCAATAACTAAGCCGATATGTTCATTTATATCACTCATTGTAACGGGACATAAAAATAGTTTTTCATATGAACTTAAATCTAGAATTTGATTTTCATCTAGGTAGACTACTTTTTGAATTTCAAAGCTTAGTTTTGGCATATCTTTAGCAGCCGTTAAACTAGTAGAAATTGCACTTAAAATATTAGAAAATATCTCTTTGCTAGCATCTAGTTCATCGTCGCCTATATTTAAGTTTTTAGTAGGTTCTTCTTCACCTAACATAAGATCATTTATGGCAGTTATTAGAAGTGGAGTAGCTATGAAGATTATCTTGCCGTTTATATCTCCGCTGACGTTGATATTTGCTACTACTATAGGCGTTTGAATACCGTTTTGAGTCGCAGCGTCAAACTCAGCTGTTTCACCTATTGCCGGTGAGTTTCCTGTAAGTCCTTCTATAGTGGCTTTGCATTCATTTTTAAATATATCTAAAAATCTATTCATCGTCCTCTTCTTCCTCTGTTTCTTCAGTTTCTTCTTGATATGCCATAAGCTTTGCTTTGCGCTCTTCTTCATACTGTTCTAAGATATTTTTTATTTCATCTTTATCTGTTTTTATAAGCTCTTCTATTTTTATAGATTTTCTAAATCTATGAAGTCCGATTTGAGCTAAAAATACATCTTTTTTATCTATACAAACTATAGCTTTGTCATCAGCGCTTTTATCGAGCCTTAGTATATCACCTTCTTGTAAATTTAAAAACTCGTTTACACTTATAACGGTTCTTCCAAGTATAGCTTCATAAAGAACTTCAGCGCGCCCTATCAATGTTTTTAGCTCTTTGTTTCTACTTTTTTTAGCGCTTGTTTCTCCTAGCATTATATCACGGTTTGCAAGGCGACTAAGGATTGGTTCAAGATAAATAACTGGATAACATATATTTATCATACCGCTAGAGTTTCCGATTATAATCTCCATAACAACCATAATGACAATCTCATTTTGACTTACGATTTGTACGACGTTCGGGCTAGATTCTTTGGCTTCTACGTTTGGATACATATCAGTTATCATCGACCAACTCTCTTTTAAGCGTTGCATCATTATGCGAAGTATCGCATCAAGTAGGTTTATCTCGATATCGGTCAACTCTCTATTGCTTTCAAAACCGTCCCCGTTTCCGCCTAAAAGACGATCTATCATAGGAAAAGCAATACTTGGATTTATCTCCAAAACACAATTTCCATCAAGTGGTTTTATTGAAAATACGTTGAAACTAGTCGGACTTGGCAAGCTCATCAAAAACTCTCCATAAGTCATTTGATCAACCGAGTGAAGTCTAATTTCTACTATACTTCTCATTATACTAGAAATTTGAGAAGCCAAATTTCTAGCTAACTTATCGTGAATTCCTTTGATAGCTCTTAGTTGTTCTTTGCTGACACGGTTAGGCCTTTTGAAGTCATAGATTACTACTTGTTTTTGATCTTCTGGGTGCGGAGTAGTATCTACTACTGCCGCATCGCCGTCTTCATCTACGACTTGAAGTAGGGCATCAATCTCTTCTTGACTTAAAATATCTGCCATTAAAAGCCTAGCCTTTCTCTAATTTTTGTAATGAGTCTTTTATGAATTTGACTAATTCTAGATTCGGTAATACCTAAAATATCGCTAATCTCTTTTAAACTTAGTTCCTCATAGTAGTAAAGTTGTATTATCATCTGTTCTCGTTCGCCAAATTCGTTTAAAACGTCCGTGATCTTTTGTATGAGTTCGTCTTTTTCTATTTTGCTTTCGGTATCTGATTCGCTAAGAAGCTGAGATTGTTCATCTATGGGGAATGTAGCGGATACATCACTAAGATTTCTAGCCTCTCTTATCTTTGCTTCATCTTCACCTAAAATCTTTGCTAAATAAGCATCGTCAGGTTCGCACTCAAATTTATTAAAATACTCGTTTATAGCGTTGTCTATATCTTTTACTAGTTTTCTATTTCCTCTACTAAGAAAATCAAGACCTCTTAAATAATCGATCATAGAACCATAAACTCTTTGTTTTACATATCCCCAGAAGCTATCGTTCTGCTCTTTATCGTATGTTCTTGATAGTTTTACCATAGCAGTAGCGCCTACGCTTATTAGATCATTTACTTCTATGGAGCTAGGAAGTCTAGATTTAAGTCTAAAAGCCATAGCTCTAAGAGCAGGCATATATGATAAAACGAGTTCATCTTGGCTTTTTTTTATCTCTTTTTGATAAGCGTCAAGCTGCTTTTGCTTTAACTCGTTCATGTTTTTTACCTGATTTTTTTAGTATGATGTTTTCATTTGTTTTTTGTATCGCACCTTCTAGTTTCTTTTCCCTTAAAGCTAATTCTGCTATTAGATAGTCATTTACTTCTTCATACCTGTCTTTGTTAAAATACCTTCGACCTATTCTATTTGCATCAACATAGTTCATGATAACTATATGAATAACCAAATAGAAGAAAAATGTAATTAGTAAAGTATATAAAATAAGCTCCATAGGTTCATTAGTTTTTACAACTACAAACATAAGACCTATGAAAAATCCACAAACAGTGAAAAAAGCTATAAAGTTTTCTGCTCTCACATAATTACCTTAATTAAAATTGTTCTACAAGACGTTTAAAAAATCCACCAAAGCTTCTATCTTCTTTATCGTCAAGCACTTTTCGTTCCAACTTATAAAGCAGCCTACTAGCAGCTTTTTTGAGTTGTATACTAGGACTTATATGTGGCACATCATCGCTAAAAAGCGTCCTTTGTTTTATACTTTTAGATACCAGTTTATCTGCTTCTAAATATCCTAGTAGTTCTAGATCTAGTTCACTTTTTATATTTGTTTTGGCTACTTTTTTTATATTTTCATATATTCTGATAGCTTCATTTTCATTTTTGACCATATTTAATATCATAAATATATCTTTTTTCATCTTTGATGTTACTTTTATTGTTGCGTAAGCATCAGTTATAGCAGCTGGATCAGGAACCGTCACAACTATAATCTCATCACACGCTTCTAAAAACACCTGAGTACTAGCTCCTATACCCGCTCCGGTATCTATTATCATAAAATCAATACCGTTTAGTATGCTAGCTTCTGAGATAAACTTTTCTAGCACGAACTGATCATTAAATTTAAATATATCATCACCGCTTTCACCTGGAATTAATATAAGATTATCTTTTACTTTGACTAAGATATCTGATAGTTCGCATTCGCCCTTTAGTACGTTTAAAAGATTTTTTTGAATTTTTACATTTAAGATGACGTCTAAATTCGCAAGACCTATATCTGCATCAAAAAGAGCTACTTTGTATCCGTTTTTTGCTAAAATATTTGCTAAATTTGCACTTATAGTTGATTTACCGACTCCGCCTTTGCCGCTTGTTACGGCTATAAAGTGAGTTGATTTTTTTATTTTGTTTGATATCATAAGCTCTCTTAACTTATCTGCTTGATCCATCTTCATCTCCTTTATTAAAGCCATCTAAAACACACTGAACTAAAAACTCGCTTTTTGCCTCCATTATGTCATCTGGAACGTTTTGTCCGGTTGAGAAGAAGCTAACTGGAGTATTTGTGTCATATACTAGTGAAAAAACATTTCCAAAGATTTTTGTTTCATCAAATTTAGTTATGATTAACGTATCGATATCTAAAAATGAGAAATTATTGTAAATTTCAATCAAATCTTCAATTTTTGAACCTGCCGATAAAACTAAATTCACATCTATTTTTGTTCCGCATCCTTTTAAAAAGCCGTTTAATTTTATTAGTTTATCTTTGTCGTATTGACTGCTTCCCATAGTATCTATAAGAATAAGATCACAGCTTGCTAAACTCTTTAATGCTGATTTAAAATCCTCTAGTTCTATAGCGTCAAGTATCGGTATACTCATTATCTTAGCATACTGAAATAGCTGCTCTACTGCTCCTAATCTATATGTGTCAAGAGTTATAATGCCTGTTTTATATCTTATATCTCCTGAATGAGCAAATTTATAAGCTAGTTTTGAAAGAGTCGTGGTTTTACCGACTCCTGTTGGTCCTACAAACATCATAATTCTTTGCTTTTTGCTTTCTAAACTTTCGCTTCTGCAAGGCAACATATTTCTAAGAAGCGAGTAAAAATATCTTTTTACCGCAGATGGATTGTTTTTCATAGAAGCGGGCATATTTTGTATAGTGGTTTGCATAATGGCTTTTAGATGCTCGTTTTTCATACCGCTTTGTTTTGCTAATTTATATATGGTAGAAAATTCAGGCGGTATAGTGATATCGCCTCTAGCTTCAGCTTTATCATCCCATATCATATCTGCTATCATAGATATTTTGTCATTTAGTTTATTTACCTGTTTTGCTACGTCATCTATTTTTTTATTGTACTCTTCATTTTCGGTTTGATTTTGGATCGAGATATCTGGCAAACTTGCTACTTTGCTTATCTCTTTAGCTGCTTTTGATATATTTAAAAGTACGCTTTCATCTATGCTAGGAGGGGCTAAAGGAGGTTTTTCGTAAGCCTTTGTGTACGCCGATATCTGCTGTTTTATCTCTTTTATACTCTCTTTTGTAGGAGATTTTGTCTCTTCTTCAACGCTTACTAAAATCTCATAAACAGGTTTTTTGTTCAGAGTTTTTGGCTGAATTTGCTTTGTGGTGACTAACATAGCACTCTCACCGCACTCTTCTTTCGCCTTTTTAAGAGCTTCTATAGCGCTTTCTCCAGTGAAAGTTTTAAGTACTGTGGCCATCATATTCCTTTCATTAGTCCAATTGGGATTATCACGCTAATTCTCTCTTTAGCCCCGATATGTGGAACTGTGAGTTTAGCTGATTTTCTTACTTTTTTACTAAAATATAAAATATCAAGATCAAGTGTTCGTGGTGCATTTTTAAATGGTCTTTGTCTTTTAAATTTAAACTCATAATACTGCATTATCTTAAGTATCTGCGTTGCATATAGCGACGATTTTATCATTATTACGGCATTTAGATAGTCCTGGGACTCATATCCAAAAGCTTTATTTTTTAGTATGGGCGAACACTCTTTGATACAAAAACGTCTATCTTTTTTTAAATTTAGTAAAAAAGTTTCAAAACGTTTTTTTGTATTTCCTATATTTCCGCCAAGACCTATAAAGGCTGTATATTTAAATTTAATCTCTTTATCAAGCCTGTTAAATAACGGAAAAAACTTAGATCTCATAATACACTTTGCGTCATCTAAATATATAGTTTGCATCGTTTATAAAACTTCGCATCCATCTTTTGTTACTACAACAACATCTTCGGTTCTTATGCCAAACTCGTTTTCTATATAAATTCCTGGTTCCACGCTAAATACCATTCCTTCTTCTAAGATAGTTTGACTATTTTTGCTGATTATAGGAAGTTCGTGTATATCAAGACCGACTCCATGTCCTGTTGAGTGAAAAAACTCTTTTTCATATCCAAACTTAGCTATATAATCCCTAGCGGCTCTATCTACTTCATAAGCTGCTATACCGGGTTTTACCGCTTTTATAGCCTCTGCTTGAGCCTCTTTTACTATGTTAAAAATCTCATCTTTTTTGCTATCTTTAAATTTTTGATTTTTATCAAATTTAAAACCGTTTTCAAAATTTATAGTTCTTGTTCTATCTGAACAATATCTTTTAAATTTAACTCCGGCATCTACTAATAGCAGATCTCCTTTTTGCAATCTCAGTTTTGTAGGCATGGCGTGAGCCTTTGCCGCGTTGGAATTTATAGCGGTTATAGGCTCAAAACTAAGCCCTAATTTTCCGCTGTCTTTTAAGATATTTTGTGTGTGAAAATTTATTTCTTCTTCACTCAAATTTAAGTTTTTATTTAAAAAATTTGCAAGTTCATCGAATTTGTAAGCCCCCGTTCGCGCAGCATTTCTTAAAATATCTATCTCGAAATCTTTTTTTATCATGCGTTTTATCTGCGAGAAGTTTGGCTTTGCTATGAAGTTTATATCTAAATTCGAGCTAAGAGCGCTATATTGCATAAAAGTAAAATCATTTGGGTTGAAGTATAAATTTTTTACGCCAAGTTTTCTTAAAAGTAGCCTAGCTTCTTTTATGAGAGAACTTTGTATCTCTATCACTTGAGCGTTTTTTATATTTTGTCTGGCTTCTATTGAATAACGCGCATCGGTGATGAAAAAGTTTTCACCGCAAATACTTATATATATCTCATTATCGCAGCTATAGCCGCATTCATAAAATACGGCATTTTCATCTTTTAAGATAAAATTACGCATTTTGCTGTCTAGCTCTTACTGCTTTTATTTGTTCAAAAATTTGAAGCATCCCCATCATTGCTAAATGATAACCTACTGGACCAAAGCCTATTATTTGTCCTGCGCAAACTGGTGCTATTAAGCTTTTTTGTCGGAATTCCTCTCTTTGATATACGTTGCTTATATGTACTTCTATAACAGGAAGTTTCACCGCAGAAATAGCATCTCTAATAGCTATAGATGAGTGCGTATAAGCAGCCGGATTTATAATTATACCGTCAAATTCACCAAGACATTCTTGAATTTTATCTACTATTTCGCCCTCAAAGTTGCTTTGAAAAAACTCGATTTCTACTCCGGCTTGATCGGCAACTGTTTTCATCTGTTCATGAATATTTTCCATTGACATTGAGCCGTAGATATTTGTTTCGCGTTTGCCTAACATATTGATATTTGGACCTTGTATAACCATAATTTTCATTTGAGCATCCATTTACAATCCTTAAAAAATATTTTAACTACGATTGTACAGAAATATTGCTAAATTTTTGCTATAATTGCCTTCTTTTAAGAGGTAAAAGATGAAAATCATAAAAGCAAAATATATATTAACTTGTAACGATAATTTTGATATTTTAGAAGATAGCGCTATAGCTTTTGATGAGCATATAAAACAAATATCTAGCTTTGATAATCTTATAAAAATTTATCCGGATGCTCAAATAATGGATTTTAAAGATGATATAGCAATGCCTGCGTTTATAAATCCGCACGTTCATCTTGAGTTTAGTTCAAATGTTTCAAGTCTTGATTATGGTGATTTTATAGTTTGGTTAAAAAGTGTGATAAAAACTAGAGATAATCTTAGCGAGCAAGCCAAAAATAAGATAATCAAAAATGCTATAACGACTATGCTAAAAAGCGGTATTAGTACGATGGGAGAGATTTCTAGTTTTGGAAATGAAGCCGAAATTTGCGCCGATTCTGGGGCGAGATTTATATTTTTTAATGAAATTTTGGGATCAAATAGCGAGAATTTATCCGACAATTGGGATAAATTTATAACCAAATTTAATAATAGTTTGAAATTTAAAAGTGATAAATTTATCCCCGCCGTTTCTATACATTCGCCATACTCTACTCATCCTAAACTAGCTAAAAGAGCTCTTGATCTAGCAAGACAAAATAATCTTTTAGTATCAACCCATTTTTTAGAAAGTGAACATGAAAAAAGATGGCTTGAAAATGGCAACGGAGAGTTTAAAATATGGCTTGGAAATTTTAGTAAAGACGTGAAGCCTTTTTATACTCCAAAGAGTTTTTTAAACTATTTTGATGGCATTCGTACTCTATTTATTCACTGCGTTTTTGCAGACGAGTATTTCGAGTATTTTGATAAAAATCTCCACTGCATAACTACTTGTCCTGTTTCAAACAGATTGTTGTCAAATAAGTTAAATTTAAAAAAAGTTTTTGATAGTAACATAAGTCTAAATATCGCAACCGACGGACTTAGCTCAAATATAAGTTTAAATTTCTTTGATGAGCTTAGAGCGGCGCTTTTTACTCATAGTGATTTTGATCTTTTGGAGCTGTCAAAGATACTTTTATTTAGCTCGACAAATGCGGCTGCTAAGAGTTTGGGTTTGGAGCTTGGTGTTATAAAAAGCGGTAAAATCGCTGATATATCTATTATCAAAGGTATAAGTGTGAATTCTAAAGAACAGCTTGCTTTGGAGATTTTGCTTCATACTAAATTTGTAAAAAAACTATATATAAAGGGAAATGAATGTCTGTTTTAAAATTTATATTTTCAAAAATCGGAGCTATTTTTAAATTTGTTAATGAATATTTTAAGAGTTTTGTATTTTTATTAATTGTTATTTTGATTATTGTAAATAGTGGAAAAAGCGAGATCGCAAATTTAACCGAGATAAGCTTAAAAGGTGCTATAATCGATGAAAGCGAGATACTTAGTCAAATTTATGAAGCTAAAAACGATAGTTTTATCAAAGGTGTTTTGTTAAATATAGATAGTCCAGGAGGCTCAATGGCTCCTAGCGTACAGATAAGCGACGCTATAAAAGATTTGGCGAGTATAAAACCAGTTATTGCATATGCTAGTGGTACAATGGCAAGCGGAAGCTACTATTCGTCTATTTGGGCAAATAAAATATATGCAAATCGCGGTAGTTTTATAGGTTCGATCGGAGTTATCGTACAATCACCAAATGTTGAAGAACTTGCTAAAAAATTAGGCGTAAGCACTCAAACTATAAAAGCCGGAAAATATAAAGAAGCAGGAACATTTATAAGAGGCTGGAATGAAGATGAAAAAAACGAGCTTCAATCTTTAGTAAATAGAAGTTACGAGATGTTCTATACGGATGTAGCTATGGCTAGAAATCTTGATATTGATAAAAAAGATATTTGGGCAAATGCCAGAGTATTTTTAGCTCCCGATGCTAAAAGCGTCGGGCTAATCGATGACGTAAAAAGCTATTTTGAGGTTAAAAGTGAACTAGAACTATTAAGCGGTGTTGCTAGTCCAAGCTGGAAACAACAGCCTATTATGGATAAATTTATCTCAAATTTAGCAAAAGAGAGTACAAACTTAGCTTTAAAAATGTTATTTGTCAACGAGGCTAGATAGATGACGCTTCATTCTTTATATACCGGAAAGATAAAAACGATTACCGGAGCCGGAACTTATTTTGAAACCGGTATGTTAAAAGAGCCTGTTTGCGAAGAGATATATTGTGATAAATTAGGGTTTAAGGGTGATGAGATAAAAGATACAAAGCATCACGGCGGTTTAGAAAAAGCGGTTTTTGCAAATAGTTTGCAAAACTACGTGATATGGTCTAAATACTTAGAAAAAGATATGCAAAAAGGTTTTATGGGTGAAAATCTTTGTATAGACGGTATGCACGAAAGCAATGTTTGTATAGGCGATATACATAAAATAGGAACTCTTGTTTTGCAAGTTTCTCAGCCAAGAAAGCCATGTTTTAAACTCTCAGGAGTTTGGGATAATAAAAGTTTTACGAAATATATATTTGAAACCGGTCTTACTGGGTGGTACTACCGCGTTTTAGAAACGGGAAGTTGTAAAGCCGGAGATGAGGTCATAATAGTGCAAACAGATAAAGCAAAGATGAGCGTTTTTGAATTAAATATGCTATTTTATTCTCCAAAAGATAACCTAAACTTAGTATCTAAATTTGAAAAAGTAACTACCATAACCAGCGGTTGGGATATAGCTATAAAGCAGAGATTAAAAGGAATTTATGATAGCTCATATATGAGCGGAATTTAACCAATTATCTGGTTAAATTCAAAAATACTAAAATCTTCTTCCTATAGAGAATTCGAAACTACTTGTGTCATCTCCTGGTTTGTCATTGAGAGGTCGAGTGTAAAATATTTGAAGCGGACCTATAGGTGTTAGCCATTCTATACCAACACCTGTGCTATAACGCTTGATCTCATTTAAACTATCATCGCCTATCATACCGTAATCAAAAAATACAAGTCCACGCATTTTAAGACGATCTATAATAGGAAAGCTTACTTCGACTGAGTTACTAAACGATATTTTACCGCCGGTTTCTATATCTTTACAAGCATTTATGACGCTGCCATCGCTTCTTTTTGGATTGCATATATGTTTTTTTGGAGTTACGCTTCTATTTTTATATCCTCTTACGCTTCGTATGCCGCCTAAAAATAATTTTTCGTTTATAGGTAGTTTAGCTTCGTCGCTATTCCATAAGTATCCAAATGCCGCTTTATATCTTAAGATAAGATCATAATCTATATAGTCGCTTAATCCAAGATAGTAATTAAAACTAGTTTTATTTTTAACAAACTCTATATCTCCGCCTGCTCCTGCGTATTCAAAGCTAGTAGATGCTATTATACCGCTTCTTGGGATATAATAATCATCCGTATTATTAAATGTTATACCAGGAATTATCGAGCTTTTTATATTTGTTCCGTTTAGATATCCGGCGTCTCTATAAAACTCATCAAGTCCAGTGATTTTGCTGTGTTCTATCTGATATGTTAAAAATGCGTTTGTATATCTTCCTATTTTTCTGCCGCCCGTTAAACTAAAGCCGTAATTTTTCTCATTATACTCGTTCCAGTCATAATCGTTTGCATAAATATTTCCGCCAAGGCTATATGCAGAGTCCATAACGCGAGGGTTTGTAAGTCCTATATTTCCGCTTAAAGTATCATCGCTTTTATCTACGCTCACGCTACCTTTATATCCGCTACCAAATACGTTTGTATCGCTTATCCCGGCATTTAATAATAAACCATCACTAGTACCGTATCCTATACCGCCCGTGACGCTTCCTGTTGATGTCTCTTTAACTACAACTTCTAGATCGACTTGTTTTTTATTTACTCTATTTTCTTTTATTTCTACATCTTCAAAATAACTACTTCTTTTAAGTGCATTTTTTGAGTCGATTAGATCCGTTTTATTATATAAATTTCCTTCTGTTAAGTACAATTCGCGTCTGACAACCCTATCGACTGTTCTATCATTTCCAGATATGATAACGTTTCTTATATATACTTTATCGTTTGGTACTACTTGATATGTAATATCTACTGTGTGATTAATCTCATTTTTTTGTGTTTGAGGATAGACTTTTACATAAGCGTATCCTTTATCTGCGACTATATTTTCAAGATCACTTATATCTTTTCTGAGCCACGCTGAGTTTAGTCTGTCTCCTTTTGATAGTTTAAATTTTTTAATAATGTTTTCATTATCAAGTTCAAGTTCGCTAGGAGCGTCTATAGTTATATCATTTACGTTATAAGGTTCGCCCTCTTCTATGTAATAAGTAAGATCTGCCGTATAGTTATCAAAATATGTATTTAGATACGCATCTGAAATCGAAGCGTCTAAATAACCTTTTTTAAGATACTCTTCTTTTATTTTTCCAGAGTCTGTAGGGAGATCGTAAATTTTAACTTTTCCATCATTTCTTCCCCACATCCAGCCCATGAATTCACGTTGTTTATTTGATACCGCGGGTTCAACATCTGAGTAATCAAGTACTTTTGAGCCTACTAAATTTACATTTTGTATTATAATGTTTTCGCCTCTATTTACGGTCATTATTATATGAAGTGAGCTATCATTTCCATTCAATGGGATCTTTTCAACATCGACGACTGTATCAAAATATCCTTTTGTTTCGTAAAACTGTCTTATTCTATCTTTTGCGTTATTTATACTTAGTTCGTCATACATCTGACCTTTTTTTACACTAAGTATGCTATCTATAGCTTTTTTATCATTTGTAACAACGCCTTGTATATCAAGCCTCGCAATGATAGGTTTTTCTTTTAAGGTTACTACTACATTTCCATCGGTTTCTTCTATATAAATATCTTTGAAATAACCTTGTTTGTATAAATTTAAAATAGCTTTATTTGAGTTTTTTTCTGTTAGCTCATCTCCTATTTTTAGTCCTGAAATATCGTTTGCAACTTCATTTGAGAGATGCATAAGCCCTTTGTAGGTCACTGATTTTATAGTTACAGCATTTAATGCTCCAGCCACCGCTAAACTCAAAAATAATATTTTTTTCATATAATGTTACCTAATGCAAAGTGTGATTGGCTATAGTATCATAATTATTTTTAACATATTATTAAATTTAAACACGTTACGTTTTCTAAATTTATCGGTCAAATTTAATGGAAATTGCTAGAACTTTGATTAAATTTAAAGTATAATAATCCACAAAAAATAAGGAATTTATATGAACGTAGGCATAATAGGTCTAGGACTTATCGGAGGTTCTTTAGGTCTTGCTTTAAGAGATATGAAACTTATAACAAAAGTAAGCGGATATGATCTTAATAAAGAAAACGAGAGTGACGCTTTGAAGCTCGGTTTAGTCGATGAGATAATAGGCTTTGAAGAGATGAAAAAGAGATGCGATATGATATTTTTGGCTATTCCTGTGGAGGCCATTATCAAAATACTTCAAAATTTAAAAGATATACCAAAAAGCACGACTATAATAGATCTTGGTTCAACCAAAGTAGAGATATTAAAATCATGTCCGGATGAGATAAAAGAGAACTTTGTGGCTGCTCATCCTATGGCAGGAACTGAAAACTCAGGACCTAAAGCGGCATTTAAAACTCTTTTAAACGGTGCCGTAGTTGTCGTATGCGATGATAAAAATGCAGGTGAAAATCACGTAAAAAGAGCAGTTGAGATACTATCTCACGCAGGTATGAAGATAGTTTTTATGGATTCAAAAAGCCATGACCATCATGTAGGAATTATATCTCATCTTCCTCATATCATCAGTTACAGTCTTGTAAGCTCAACTTTAAAAGAAGAGGATAAAAGAAATATATTGCTTCTTGCTGGAGGTAGTTTTAGCGGAATGGCTCGTATAGCAAAGTCAAGTCCGCAAATGTGGTCAGATATATTTAAGCAAAATAAATCCAACGTGTTAAACGCGATAAATTCTTTTAAAAAAGAGCTTGAAATTTGTGAGAATATGATAGAAAACGATCAGTGGGATGAACTAAAAGCGTGGATGCAAACTGCTAGAGGATTGAGAGATATTTTATAGTTAAATTCAAAATATTTTGATATAATCACGATCTAAAAAATATATTAATAAGGTAGCATAATGAGAAAAAATTCAGGTTTTAAAATTATTATTATAGGTATTATTATAATTTTGTCTATATTTATAGTGGTAAGTATTTCAAATTTAAATATACTTGAGAAAGAACCTCCTAACATAGCTTTGGAAAATGAAACTCATTGGAATTTAAAAGCTCCTATTCCTCTTAAAATCACAGATAATGCAGGTATTAAATTTATAAAAATAGTTTTAAACGACGGTTCTGCGAGTCAAGTTCTGTTATCTAAAGAGTTTAATGATAGCCAAACAGAAGTAAATTTAAACATAGCTTTTCCTAAAAATGCTATATTTGATGAGAAAAAAACTTATACTTTAATAGTGGAAGCGATAGATACTAGCAAATGGAATTTTTTTGGCGGAAATAAATCCGTGAAAAATTCAAAACTTTTAGTAGATACAAAAAGACCGGAGATATATATACTAAACCAGTCTTATAAGATATCAAAAGGCGGCGCGGCAGCTGTAGTATTTAGGGCTAGTGATGATAATATAAAAGATGTATATATACAGACTAACTACGGTAAAAAATTTAAAGTCACACCGTTTTACAAAGACGGTTATTATTCATCTTTAGTAGCGTGGCCTAGTTCTGAAAATGAGTTTAGCGCAGATGTAGTGGCTGAAGATATGGCCGGAAATAAAAGCAATATGCGCATAAGATACTTTTTGCAAGACAGAAAGTATAAAATCTCAAAAATAGCTTTGAACGATAGATTTTTAGATGGTAAAATACTAGATCTTGCAAATCAATATGCAACAGATCCTAATGCTATGGATAAGCTTGCTAGATTTAAATTCGTAAATGAAACGCTTAGAATTTCAAATGAGAAAAAAATAGCGGAAATCACGTCAAAAGTGCCTGAAAAATCAATGAATGGCTTTTATATAGATCCTTTTTATCCTCTTAGAAACGGAGCGGCGGTAGCTAGTTTCGGAGATCATCGTTTTTATACTTATGGTGGAAATGACGTAAGCGAAAGTTGGCATTTAGGTCTTGACTTAGCTAGCACAGCAGGAGCCAAAATAGCAACTAGCAATCCTTCGGTAGTAGTATTTAACGAAGAAAACGGCATATATGGTCAAAATATAATTTTATACCACGGATTTGGGCTTTATACTTTGTATGGTCACTGTAATAGCACAAATGTAAATGTTGGAGAGCAACTAAGTGTAGATGCTTTTATAGGAACTACCGGAACTACCGGACTTGCTCTTGGAGATCATTTGCATTTTGGAGTTTTAGTTCAAGGTATAGAAGTTAGACCTGAGGAATGGATGGATAATAAATGGATGAAAGATAACGTATACGATGTTCTCGAGCTTTCAAAAAAGGTTATTGATAAGAAAATTTGAAGTGATTTGATTTAAATCAGTAAATTTATAGTGGTAAATTTAATAAGGAGCCAAATGAAAAAATACCGCATTTATCAAGTCGATTCATTTACTACTCAAAAGCTTTATGGTAATCCGGCTGGAGTAGTAACAAACGCCGATGGACTTAACGATGAGCAGATGCAGCGCATAGCAAGAGAGCTAAATAACTCAGAAACGGCGTTTATCTTATCTCCTAAAGACGCGAGTCATGATGTTTGGGTACGCTTTTTTACTCCGACAAGTGAAGTTCCTATATGCGGTCACGCTACTATAGCCGCTCATTACGCTAGAGCTATAGAGCTCGGACTAGATTCTACTAAAGTAGTGCAAAAAACAGGCGCCGGAAATCTTCTTGTAGATATAAACAGATGCGGCAATGATTATTCTATAGTGATGACTCAAGGCGAGATCAAAATCGGCGAACCATTTTCTTGGCAGATCGTACAAAAGCTTACCGAAGCGCTTGGTATCAAGAGCGATGATTTAAACTCAAAATGTCCGGTTTGCATCGCATCTACCGGACATTCAAAAGTAATGATAGCTATCAACTCAAACTCTGTTTTACACTCTTTAAAACCGAATTTCGAACTTTTAATATCACTTAGTAAAGAGATAGGTTGTAACGGGTATTATGTTTTTACGCTAGATCAAAATGCTGAATTTCTAGTGCACGGACGTATGTTTGCTCCTGCTATAGGTATAAATGAAGATCCAGTAAATGGAAATGCAAACGGACCTTTAGGGGCGTACCTTGTGCATTATGAACTTTTTGGCAACAGTGATTTGCGAAGTTTTAAATTCAAAGCAATGCAAGGCGAAGCGATAGGACGCACAGGCGTGATGGAAGTAAATGTAACTAAAGAAGGCACGAGACCGACTCTTGTACAGATAACAGGAAGAGCGGTAATTGTTTTTAGCGCTGAGCTTGAGGTTTAAGTTTTGAGCCGATATTTACCAATTTTTAACCGATTTTTGATATAATCGGTCTAGATTACTTAAGGATTAAATTTGAAACAAACAACAATATCAAAAAAGGTTGAGGGCGTAGGTATAGGACTTCACAAGGGTGAGCCTATAAAACTAATACTTGAACCATTAGAAGCAAATATGGGTATAGTTTTTTATAGAAGTGATTTGGGAAGTAGTTTTAAAGCCGAGCCAAAAAATGTTATAAATACGCAAATGGCTACCGTAGTAGGAAATGAAAAAGGTTCCGTATCTACAATAGAACATCTTTTAAGTGCTATAAATAGTTACGGAATTGATAATATAAGAATAGTTCTAGACGCAAACGAAGTTCCTGTGATGGACGGAAGTGCGATAAGTTTTTGTATGATGCTAGATGAAGCCGGAGTCATCGAACTAGAAGCCGATAAAAAGGTAATATTAGTAAAAAAAGAAGTTGAAGTGAGGGATGGGGATAAATATGTAAAAGTCACTCCTAGTAAAAATCCTAAATTTAACTATACTATCAAATTTGAAAATCCTATTATCGGTAAGCAGAGTTATACTTTTGAATTTAGTAAAGAAAATTTTTTAAATGAGATAGCGCGCGCTAGAACATTTGGATTTTTAAAAGATGTTCAAAAACTAAATTCAATGGGCTTAGCACTTGGCGGAAGTCTGGATAATGCAGTAGTTATAGACGATAGCCGTATTTTAAATCCAGAAGGATTGCGGTTTGAAAATGAGTTTGTAAGACATAAAATACTAGATGCTATCGGTGATATAAGCTTACTTGGAGCGCCTATGGTCGGAGATTATGAGGCTTACGCAGGAAGTCATGACTTAAATCACAAGCTCACTGTAGCTCTTTTAAGCGACGAAAAGAACTATGAAATGGTAACATTAGATGAGCAAAAAGCCAAAGAGTATGCAAAGGCTTTTGCATAAAAAAAGTTGATATTTTAGTAGCAGCGCTCTCATCGCCGTTGCTTATTGGTATATATGAAAACGATACTCTTATAAAAGAGCTTTGTAGCGATCAAAAAGCTAGTGAATCTTTAATAGCATTTTTAGATGAAATCAGTTCAGAGTTTGTAATATCGAGCATAACTTACGCAAATACTCCTGGAAGCTTTATGGGTCTTAAGGTAAGTTATGTGATATTAAAAACATTTTGTATAGCCAAAAATATCGGTTTTTGGGCTGTTAGCGGATTTGAACTAAATGACTTTGGCGCTATACGCGCAAATAAAAATTTAAGTTTTGTATATAGCAAAGATGGTATTAGTTTGCAAAAAATAGAACAAACAGATTTTAAACTCCCAAATAATTTATCAAATTTAAATAAAAAGTGTGATACTCTTCCGGAGTATATTATAGATGCAATTTAGGAGAGAATTTGAAAATACTAACGCCAGCCACAAGTGCGAATTTAGGACCGGGATTTGATTCATTAGGACTTTCGCTTAAACTATACAATGAAGTTACTATAACAAAGCAAAATTTTACGTCAGTTTGCATAAGCGGCGAAGGAAGCGATAAAATAGGGCTAAAAAAAAATAATACATTTGTAAATATTTTCAACGAAACCATGCTTTATCTTACCGGTAAGACGCCGAATTTTAGATTTAATTTTATAAATAATATTCCGTTTTCTAGAGGTCTTGGAAGTAGCTCATCGGTAATAGTAGGAGCTATAGCTTCTGCTTATCATATGGCTGGATTTAAAGTAGATAGAGCTTTGGTATTAAATCAAGCTTTAAAATACGAAAGTCATCCGGATAATATCTCTCCGGCGGTATGGGGAGGTTTTACGTCAAATATCGTGCATAAAGGCACAGTATATACGCAAAAAGCTGATATTAGTAGCGATTTAAGAGCCGTTGTAGTTATACCCGACAAGCCTACTAGTACAAAACAATCAAGAGGAAAACTACCAAAAACATATCCTATGGCCGATGTAATCAGCAATGTCTCTCACGCGGCTTTTCTTACTGCTTGTTTTATAAAACAAGATTATGAGAATTTAAGATTAGCAAGTATAGATAAAATGCACGAAATCAGACGTATGCATGGACTTAAAGAGCTTTTTAGGGTAAGAGAGATAGCTTATTTAAGCGGTGCTTTGATGAGCAATCTTTCTGGTAGCGGATCTAGTTTTTTAAATTTAGCACATAAAGATAGAGCTCAAACTTTAAGAGATATATTGCAATTAGAATTCCCGGAGTTTAAAGTAGAAATATACGAACTTGATAATAACGGTTTTATATTGCAAAGCTAAAAATAAAGAAAATTAAGATATAATATGAACAAATTTCATAAACCAATAAGAATGTGCGTGGTTTGCAAAGGCAGATTTTTTCAAAATGAGCTTTTTAAATTTGCTTGTGTAAATGGTGAAATACAAATAAACTCAAAAAATACAAGGTCATTTTATCTATGCAAAACCTGTATCCAAAAAGACAAAAAAGACCTCAAAAAACCACTCTCACGGTTTAGTAAAAATAGTGTAAACTTAAAGGAGATACTCGCCGATGGCAAACATTAGAATCCATGAAATAGCAAAAGAACTTGGCTATTCCAATAAAGAAATTTTAGAAAAAGCAAAGGAGTTAGGATTTAAGGTTACAACTTCATCTAGCGCAGTAACTCCAGAAGATGCAGCACAACTCTATGATTATGTCCAATCAGGTAAAAAACCAGAATCGCTGGAGAAAAAAGATATAAAACAAAATACTCAAAAAGAAGCTCCAGAGACACAAACGCAGCAAAAACCTATAGAACAAGAGGTGGAAACCAAACAAAATGTTGATAGTACGCCAATCAAAGTAGAGCCAAAACAAGAGAGTTTGGCCAGTTCTACTTTATCTAAAAGGCGAGGCTTAGTTATAGTCAAAAAGAAAAAAGTGGAAGTTCAACCTATACAAAAACAGCAGTCTGAACCTATAAATAAAGGTTTAGAGGCGATTTTTGGCAGCAGTGATGAAAATCTAAAAAAGAAGAAAAAAGAGAAAAAGCCTATTATAGCTACTAAAAAAGAGAACTCGGCTAAGATAGACTTGTTATCCGCAATTAGTTTTAGCGATGATATATCTATAGATGATGAAGATGTTGTTGTATTGCCAGATCTTACTGTAAAACCTATAGAGATTGAACGTCAAAATACGGTTAAAAAGCAGATAAATGTTTATAAAACATCTCAAAATAATAGTTTTAGTTTTGAGGGCGGAATACAAAGAAACAGTAGAAAAAAACATAAAAAAGTCGTAAAAGACAAAGATAATGAAGATATAAGTAGCGTTGATATCCCAAAAGAGATTCGTCTTTATGAATTTGCCGATAAGATAAAAAAATCTTCAAGCGAAGTGATAGCAAAGCTATTTATGCTAGGAAAAATGACTACTAAAAATGATTTTTTGGAAGAAGATGAGATAGAAATACTAGGCGCCGAGTTTGGTATAGAAGTCAATATAGTGGATACTAAAGAAGATTTTGACTATGTAAAAGCATATGAAGATGAAATTTTAGAAGATAATAGCGTATCAAGAGCTCCGGTTGTTACTATAATGGGTCACGTAGATCACGGTAAAACTAGTTTGCTTGATTATATAAGAAACTCGCGCGTAGCTAGCGGTGAGGCCGGTGGTATCACTCAACACGTCGGCGCTTATATGGTAGAAAAAAGCGGTAAAAATATAACCTTTATAGATACTCCTGGGCATGAAGCTTTTACCGCTATGAGAGCAAGAGGAGCTAGTGTTACTGATATAGTTATTATAGTTGTAGCTGCCGATGATGGTGTAAAACCTCAAACTAAAGAAGCTATAAATCATGCAAAAGCCGCAGGAGTGCCTATCATTATAGCTATAAATAAAATGGATAAAGAAAGCGCTAATCCAGATCTTGTAAAAACAGGACTTGCCGAGCTTGATATTCTTCCTACCGAATGGGGCGGCGGCTATGAGTTTGTGCCTATTTCGGCTAAGACCGGAATTGGGATCGAAGATTTACTAGAAATAGTTCTACTTCAAGCCGAACTTTTGGAACTTAAAGCAAATCCCGATAGAGAAGCAAAAGCGACTATTATAGAAAGTTCGCTTCAAAAAGGTCGCGGACCAGTAGCAACTGCTATAGTTGAGAACGGGACGCTAAGAGTAGGAGATACTATCGTTGCTGGTGTGGCTTATGGCAAAGTAAGAGCGTTGCAAGATGACAAGGGAAATAGTTTAAAATCTATAAAACCTGGTGAATGCGGTGTCATCATAGGGCTTAGCGAAGTTCCAGATGCGGGAGAAACGTTGATAAGCGTAAAAACAGATAAAGAAGCTCGTGAATATGCTCAGAAAAAATATGATTATTTAAGACAAAAAGAGCTTAGTAAATCCACAAAAGTAACTATAGATGAGCTAAGCGCTAAGATAGCAGAAGGCGAGTTAAAAAGCCTTCCAGTTATCATAAAAGCCGATGTTCAAGGCTCACTAGAAGCCATAAAAGCAAGCCTTGAAAAATTAAAAAATGATGAGATAAAAGTAGATATAATTCACTCTGGAGTAGGCGGAATCAGCCAAAGCGACATAACTTTAGCAAGTGCAAGTTCAAACTGTGTTATTTTAGGCTTTAATATAAGACCAACTGGAGACGTAAAAGAAAAAGCTAAAGAGCGTTCTGTTGAGATAAAAACTTACAATGTTATATATAATTTAATTGATGATGTAAAAGCTCTGCTTAGTGGTCTTATGAGTCCTATTATAAGCGAAGAAGAGCTTGGTCAAGCCGTCATTCGTCAAGTTATTAATGTGCCAAAAATAGGACAAATCGCAGGTTGTATGGTGACTGATGGAAGTATAAATAGAGGTGCTAAGATACGTGTAATCCGTGATGGAGTTGTTGTGTTTGAAGGAAATGTAAGCTCATTAAAACGTTTTAAAGATGATGTAAAAGAAGTAGCAAAAGGGTATGAGTGCGGAGTCGGTATCGAAGGATATAACGATATGAGAGAAGGCGACTATATAGAAAGTTACAAAGAAGTAGAAAGCAAGGTTGAGTTATGAATGCAGCCGAAGTAAAGCGCCTAAGAACAGAAAGCGTGCTAAAAGAGCTTATTCCAGAAGCACTAAGCAGCTTAGATGATATCTATTTAAAAGGGCTTTGCGTAACTGATGTAGAGTGTAAAAAAGGCAGATATGATGCTTTTGTATATCTTGATAAAATGATGCTTGACGACAAAGAGCAATCTTACGTTTTAGAGCATTTAAAAAGAGTAAGTAAGCATATACAAAATCACTGTATGAGTGCCGAAGGTTGGTATAAAGCTCCAAATTTTCATTTCAAATTTGATGATAGGCTAGAGTATCAAAATCATATTGATAAGCTATTTAGTAAGGTTTCTGATGAGCTTGATAAGGGTAAAAAATGACGGATTTATCAAATTTAGTATCGCAATGCGGAGTTGATCTGTATGATGCAGAAGTCGTAAATGAAAATGGTAGAGTTATATATAGAGTTTATATAACGAAAAACGGTGGTGTAAGTTTAGAAGAGTGCGAAGCAGTTAGTAAGCTTCTTTCTCCTATTTACGATGTAATGCCGCCAGTAAGCGGAGAGTGGATTTTAGAGGTTTCAAGCCCTGGGCTTGAGAGAAAACTTAGTAAAATAGAACATTTTACGCTTAGTATAGGCGAATTTGCTAAAATTATACTAAATGATAAGACCGAGATTAAAGGTAAGATAGTATCCGTAAAAGATGATAATATATGTATAAATATCAAAAATAATGAATCAATTGAAGTCAAATTTGAAAATATAAAGAAGGCTAAAACCTATATGGAGTGGTAGTTTACCACTCAACTTTTTGCCATGAATTTTTCTCTGCATAAAGAGTGTTTATATCGTAAAAAAAGCAGTTTGGGTGGTAAACCTTTTCCATAATTTCATTTTCTATATTTTTTTCGTTTATTTTCATGTATTTTATTACTTTATATATGATTCCGCTATTCCTTACTATGTATGGTAAAGTGCTAAATTTGTCTTGAATCATAAAGTATCTTTTTTCTCCACAGATACTTTCGCAATATATTATGTACTCCATAATTTTGCACCTTTTTTCTAGTCTCAATTTTTTATAAATATATACATTTGTCTATTAAAATAAAACATAGTAATATTTCTATGGATTTATTATAATATATAGTAATATTTTCTTTGTTGCAAAAGATGGTAATTTTTGATAAATTTTGTTTTTATATTTCAAGGAACGATTATGGAAAGAAAGCTAAGCAAAAGAGATATGGCAGGTATCCTTAAAATTGATGTAAAAACTTTATATAATTGGAAGAAAAACAAACCAGAGCTCTATCGTATAGTTATGCTTGGATTTAAATTCGACGAACTTTTATGGTTAAGTAAGCAGAATTTTGAAGAGATGCAAAAATTAGCTAGAGAGAATCAAAACTACCGTTTAAGGTAGCTTTTAATTGCAAATTGACTATAATAAGGAATTGATTTTATAAAAGAAAGATTAAGATGTGTAATGAATATTATATGAATATAGCTATAAATAAAGCATGGGAGTTTCAGTTTCTTACGTATCCTAATCCTGCCGTGGGATGTGTTATAACAGGTAAAAATGGTGAAATTTTATCGATAAATGCTCATGAAAAAGCAGGAATGCCGCATGCTGAATTAAACGCTATAAAATATGCTTTAGAGATGAAAAATCCGGCTTTTAAGCAAGATTTTGACGAGATAAATGATACAAACGAACTTTATAATTTCATAATGCAAAATCATTCAAATTTACTAAATGGATCAACTGCTTATGTGACGCTTGAACCTTGCTCACATCAAGGACGTACTCCGCCTTGTGCGAATTTGTTAAAAGAGCTTGGTTTTAAGCAAGTTATTATAGGGGCAATTGATAGTAGCGAAAATGCAAAAGGCGGTGAGCAAATTTTAAAAAATAGCGGTATAAAGACCAAAATAGGAGTTTGCAAAGAGAAAGCAGATGAACTTTTAGAGCCTTTTTTGGCTTGGAGTTTGGGAAATTTTAGTTTTTTTAAGATCGCTTTAACACAAAACGGTATTGCAAGCGGTGGAGTTATCTCAAATTTACAAAGTCGCACTCATTCCCATAAGCTTAGATCATTAGTAGATATGCTTGTTATAGGAGGGAATACCGTAAGAACAGATCGTCCTTTACTAGATACAAGACTTGTAAAAAACGGTAAAAATCCGGATATTCTTTTATACTCAAAAGAGTCTAAGTTTGACACGACAATTCCTCTTTTTAATATTTTAGATAGAAGAGTTATAGTTTCAAATTCGTTAGATGCGGTATTTGGGCGTAAATTTGTTATGTTTGAAGGCGGAGAAAATGCGCTTTTAAATTTAGATAAAAGAGTAAAATGGCTTTTGATTTATCGTTCAAACGAGTTTAAAATAGGCAAGGCTATCAGTTTGAATTTAAAAATTAAGATTATGCATACTTCTAAATTTGAAAATGATGAACTTTTATGGTGTAAAATATTAGATTAATTTTATTAAAATTTAAGCTAAAATATATTATATAAAGTAGTATTTTATCTATTAAAAGCCTTATTTACCATATTTATAATATCTTAAGTAAAATTTTTATATAATAGCACAATTTTTTATTTAAAAAAGGTCGAAAATATGGATAGATTATACTCATATAAAGATAATTGCGGTTTTGGTTTGCTTGCAAATTTACATAATGTTTCTAGCTATCAAAATACAATTGATGCCATAACGGCTCTTGAGCGAATGATGCATAGAGGCGCTATAGCGAGTGATGGCAAGAGTGGAGATGGCTGTGGTCTGCTTTTTTCGATGCCTACTTCATTCATGAAAAAGGCTGCTAAAGAGTGCGGCGTTCTACTTCCTGAACAGTTTGGCGTAGCTATGGTTTTTTTAAAAACCGACGAGCATATGGAAAAATTTGAGGAAATATGTCTGAAAAACGACTTAAAAGTTATTTTTAAAAGAGATGTTCCTATAGATGAAAGTGCATTAGGAGAGCTTGCTTTAGAGACTTTACCGCGTATAGTTCAGTTTTTTATCACCCCTAATAGCATAATTGCTAAAAAATATTTTAGCTCTTTGCTCTACCTTGCAAGACGTGAAATTCAAAAATACTTTAAAGAAGATGATGATTTTTATGTCTGTTCATGCTCGGATAAAGTTATAGTTTATAAAGGTCTTATAATGCCTACTTATATAAAGACCTTTTTTAAAGATTTGAGTGATCAAGAGTTTTGCAGTAGTTTTGCGCTTTTTCATCAAAGATTTTCTACAAATACACTTCCTAAATGGCGTCTAGCTCAACCATTTAGAACAATAGCTCATAACGGAGAGATAAACTCAATTTCTGCAAATAGAACAAATTTAACTATCCAAGAAAAATGCTTAAAAAGCCATAAATTTACAAATGATGAGTTAAATATGATGATTCCTATCACTGGAGACGATAGAAGTGATAGTGCTAGTTTAGATAATATGTTTGAGTTTCTTATACAAAATGACGTGGATTTTTTTAAAGCCGTTAGATTAGTTCTTCCTGCTCCATGGCAAAATAGTCCATATACGGACTCAAAAATACGTTCATTTTACGAATATACGAGCCCAAATTTTGCTCCATGGGATGGACCTGCGGCAGTATCGTTTACAAACGGTAGATTTATCGCTTGTTGTTTAGATAGAAACGGACTCAGACCCGCAAAATATATCATCACAAAAGATTCAAGAGTCTTGATTTCTAGTGAGTACGGCGTTCTTGATATAGATGAGAGCAATATACTTGAGCGAGGACGCCTACAAAGCGGTCAAATGATAGGTCTTGATCTGAAATACGGTAAGGTTATGAAAAACGATGAGATAAATGATTATATCAAAAATAGCCAAGATTATACAAAATGGTTAAATGATAATATGGTTCATTTAGAAGAATTCGTAGAGATCGTTTTTGAGAAGTTAAGCGATTATAAGTTAGACAATCTTCACGCTTTGCAAAGAAATTTTAGTATAACAAACGAGTTTAAAGAGATGATTTTATCTCCTATGATTACAAGCGGCAAAGAAGCAACCGGCTCTATGGGTGATGATACGAGTTTGGCTGCATTTAGTGACTCTCAAAGAAGATTTAGCGACTTTTTTAAACAGAAATTTGCCCAAGTAACAAACCCTCCTATAGATCCACTTCGTGAGATGGTTGTAATGAGTTTAAACGTAACTTTCGGTGAGTTTAGAAACTTTTTAGAAGAGAGTGAATTTCATGCAAAACGTATCAAAACAACATCTCCGATTTTAATGCAGGATAAATTTGAAGTTTTGAAAAGTTTCGGAGATGAAAATAGTCCTAAATTTCAAAGCGAGTTTAAAAATCAAACATTTAGTACACTGTTTAGCGAAAACTTAAAAGGTAGCCTAGAAGATCTTGTTTATGATGTTATAAATGCTATAAAGAACGGAGTTCATATTGTTTTGCTTGATGATAGAGGAGTAGATAGTTCTAACGCTTCTATGCCTATGGCTATGGCAGTAGGTAGAGTTCATCAAGCTCTTATAGAAGAGGGACTTCGCCATAACGTGACTATTATAGCAGTTAGCGGTGAGATATTAGACTCTCATAGCTGTGCTATGATGATAGGATACGGAGCAAGCGCAGTATATCCGTATCTTCTTTTTGCGAGTGCTTATGAGATTTTGAAAGACAAGGATGAGACGCAGATAAAATCAGGTTTAAAAAATATCCATCATGCTTTAAACACCGGACTTTTGAAGATAATGTCGAAAATGGGTATATCGACTGTAGGAAGCTATAAAAACTCAGCTTTATTTGATGTCTTAGGTCTTAGTCAAACCGTAGTTAATGAATGTTTTGCAGCTTCTAGCGTGCTTATACCAGGACTTGAATATGACGATATAGAAAAAAGAATTTTAAAATATCATAAATCCGCTTTTAATTTCGGTGATCACCTTATACCTTTGAATTTAGGCGGATTTTACAAATACCTTGATAGAGATGAGTTTCATGACTATACGCCATTTATAATAAACCAAATTCATAAAACCAGCATAACGGGCGATATGAATGATTTTTCTAAAATCAGAGATGCCATAAAAGGTCGCGGACTTAGAATGGTTAGAGATTTTCTTGATATAAAAAGCGATAAAGAGCCTATAAGCGTAGATGAAGTGGAGCCTGCAAGTAGTATATTAAAACGTTTTAATTCAGCTGCTATGAGTTTAGGTTCTATAAGTCCAGAAGCGCATGAAGCTCTAGCTTTAGCTATGAATAAACTAGGAGCTATGAGCAACTCAGGTGAGGGAGGAGAAGCCAATCAGAGATTAAAAAGTCCTGCTAATTCACAGATAAAGCAGATTGCAAGCGGAAGATTTGGCGTAACTCCGGAGTATTTAGCTAGTGCTACCGAAATTCAAATAAAATTAGCTCAAGGTGCAAAACCAGGAGAGGGCGGACAACTTCCAGGATATAAAGTAACGGAACTTATAGCAACTCTGCGTTATACGACGCCAGGGGTTACTCTTATAAGTCCTCCTCCTCATCACGATATCTATAGCATCGAGGATTTAGCTCAGCTTATTTTTGATTTAAAGCAAGTAAATCCAAAAGCTACTATCGCAGTAAAACTAGTTTCAAGTGCTGGAGTAGGTACTATAGCAGCTGGAGTTGCTAAATGTTACGCTGATAAAATAATTATAAGCGGAGGAGATGGAGGTACCGGAGCTGCTGGTTGGAGTAGCATCAAATTTACCGGAAATCCGTGGGAATTAGGTCTTATAGAAGCACATAATGCTTTGAAAGTAAATAATCTAAGAAGCAGCGTTCATCTTCAAACAGACGGCGGATTAAAGATCGGTCAAGATATCATAAAGGCTGCGTTATTAGGAGCCGAAAGCTATGCTTTTGGAACTTTGGCTTTGGTTATTTTAGGCTGTAAAGTATTAAAAATATGCCATTTAAATCGCTGTACCGAAGGAGTTGCTACTCAAGATCCGGCTTTAAGGGGTAAATTTAGCGGAAGCGTAGATAGAGTCGTGAATTATTTTACTTTATTGGCTGAAGATGTTAGGCTTGAGTTAGCAAAAATGGGATATAAAAGCTTAGATGATATAATAGGTAGAAATGAGCTTTTAAGTCCGGTAGAGAGTAAATTTGATATGAGCGAACTTCTAAGGGTTATTGATGGAGATAATAAAAGTAGCGGCAAATCAAATAATCCTTTTGATAAGAATGAATTTGAAAAAAGCGTATTAAAAGAAGTTTATAAAACTATACAAAATCCTGATGAAAAGATAGTCGTCGATAAGCAAATTTGTAACCAAAATAGAAGTTTTGGCGCTCTTATAAGCGGCGAGATAGCAAAATATTACGGTAATGAAGGCTTTGTTAGTCAGACTATCAGGATAAATTTAAACGGTATAGCCGGACAGAGTTTAGGAGCATTTTTGGCTAGCGGAGTAGCTTTGTATCTAAAAGGCAGTGCAAATGATTATGTAGGCAAAGGAATGAACGGAGGACGCATAGTTATAAGCCCAAATGATCCAAATAACTATTTTGCCGTAGCCGGAAATACCTGTCTTTACGGCGCTACTGGAGGCAAGCTTTTTGCTAGTGGAATCGTAGGAGAAAGATTTTGTGTGCGAAACTCGGGAGCTACTGCGGTAGTAGAGGGCGTTGGTGATCATGCTTGCGAGTATATGACGGGCGGAGTCGTAGCTATACTCGGAAACACCGGTATAAACTTTGGAGCAGGAATGACCGGCGGAATTGCCTTTGTATGGGATGAAAAAAGAGAGTTTATAGATAAATTAAATCAAGAATTAGTCATTGCTTTACGTATAGATACTGATGAAATGGACGAAGCAAGGCACTTTTTAAAGCGTCTCATTAGAGCTTATTATAACGAGACAAAAAGTGTTAGAGCTAAGTATATTTTAGATAATTTCAGAGATTCTATAAGAGAATTTTGGATGGTAAAGCCAAAAGATATGACTAAACTTCCATTAAATCCAGCCGACGGAGATTAAAATGCAAGAATTTACAAATTTAACAAGATTAAAAACCATAAAAAGAGATGAGGGTGAAAGAAGCACGGACTTTAAAGAAATTTATCAAATTTTTAGCCTTCAAAGTGCAAAGGAGCAGTCTAGTCGCTGTGTGCAGTGTGCAAATCCATTTTGTCATAATGCTTGTCCTTTACATAACTACATACCGTTTTGGCTTTTAAATACGGCTAATTTAAATTTAGAAATGGCTTTTAAGCTTAGCAATGAAACAAATCCATTTCCTGAAATCACAGGTAGAGTATGTCCGCAAGATAGACTTTGTGAAGGAGCCTGTACTTTAAATGATAATTTCGGTGCTATTACCATAGGATCTATAGAAACATTTATCACAGAATCAGGACTTAATAGCGGTTTTAACCCATTTGGCGATATAGTATTTACTGATAAAAAAGTTGCTATTATAGGTTCAGGTCCTGCTGGATTAAGCGTTGCTACATATCTTATAAGAAACGGCGTAAGAGTTGAAATTTATGAAGCAAATCATAGAGCCGGAGGACTTTTAGCATATGGAATTCCCGGATTCAAGATAGAAAAAAGTGTTATAGAACGTCGTATAAATATACTAAAAACCGCAGGTTGCGTGATTCATACGAATAGCTTTGTAGACGACTTTAAATTTGAAAGTTTGATGAGTGAGTTTGACGCTGTTGTTTTAGCTTACGGTGCAAGAACGGGGCGCGCCGTAGGACTTGCAAACGAAAAAGCTAAAGGTGTTTATAACGCTCTTGATTTTTTAACTATTTTACAAAAAGAACAGTACAAAGAGAGTGACACGAGTATAGACTTAAACGGTAAAAAAGTAGTTGTTATAGGTGGTGGAGATACGGCTATGGATTGTTTAAGAAGTGCTATAAGAAAAGGCGCACTTAGCGCAACTTGCGTATATAGAAGAGATCTTGCTAGTATGCCAGGAAGTAAAAAAGAGTTTGTAAATGCTACTGAAGAGGGAGCAAATTTTATATTTAATGCCGCTCCAAAAGATATCGTAGTAAATGATGAAAACAAAGTTATTGCTCTAAATATATCAAAAACACTTACGAAAGATGGTAAAGTCGAGCTTTTAAAGGGAGGAGAAACAATTATAAACGCCGATATAATTATACTCGCTTTAGGATTTGATGTAGAAAATTTAGGCTTTTTAAGCGCAAACGGTATTGAGTTTGATAAAAAAGGTAGGGTTGCTACAGATAAAGAGTTTAGAACTAGTAAAAGCGGTGTTTATGCATGTGGAGACTGTAATAGAGGAAGCGATCTTGTCGTTACCGCAGCCGCAGATGCAAAACACTGTGCAAAAACTATACTAAAAGATCTTGGTTTATAAAAAACTCAAATTTACCCGCTAAATGCTTATTTTTTAGCGGGATTCATTTAATTTATCATTTTTAAATTCGGTATAATTATGCAAAAAATAGGGGAAGTATTTTGGAATTTGTAACTATTTTTGGGTCGGCTAGACTTGATAGCGGTAGTAAATTTTATAAAATAGCGTTTGAGCTAGGCAAAAAATTATCACAAGCGGGATACGGTGTAGTAACAGGCGGCGGCGGAGGTATCATGGAAGCCGCAAATAAAGGAGCTTTTTTAAGCGGCGGCGTGAGCGTAGGTATAAATATTATACTACCTTTTGAGCAAAAACTCAATCCGTACTGCACGGAGTCGAAAACCATTGATAATTTATCAAAAAGAAAAGATATGCTTATAGAAAAAAGTTCCGCATTTATTTTGATGCCGGGTGGATTTGGAACGCTTGATGAGATTTTTGAAGTTATTACTTTGGCTCAAACAGGACTTAGAAAACATAAAATAGTGTTTTGTTGTAAAGAGTTTTGGCAGCCTCTTTTAGACTTTTTTGATAATACTCTCGCAGCTGAAAAACTAATTACCGATGATCACTCTGTTTATGCTGTTATAGATGATTTTGATGAGATAATCAGGTATTTGAAAGATTAATTACTCTTTATTTATATGATTTTGGTATATTTATACCAATATTTTAAGGAAATGTTATGAATATGCTATTTAGATTTTTAGGTAGTGATAATATCGCTTTTAGAGAGCTATTTTTTACTGATGCAAAAATTGATATAGAAGTTATAAGAGACGATGAGAGTGGTTTTGTAGCTCAAAAAGCGATATACGACTGTAATAAAAAAAATTCAGATACTTCGGGCAATTACGTTGAGAACTGTGAGCTTGTGTTTGTACCCGTATATACTCAAAAAGTCAGAGTAAAAATTCAAGGTTGCATAGAACAGAGTTTTAACTTTGAAGTTATGCTTCCTTTTGATTCTACTCATTTCAAGATACTTGCAAAGTATAGTTCGGAGTATAGAGCCATAGAGCCGACAAGTCAAGATAACGATGAAGGATACTATATAAGCTTATTTGAGATAATTCAAAATTTAATGAAGTCTTCAAGGCTCATCATAAATTACTGGTCTGGAGAGTTTGAAGGTTCAGAGATATCCGGGCAAAAACTTCATATTATGACCGATAGTAATAATATATATTTGAATTAATACAACTTAAAATCATCTTAAGCTAGCTCAAACTAGCTTAATAAATTTATCTTTGAGAAATTATTTCAAATTTGAATGATATGCTTCAAATTTAGATGGCTTTATGAGACCCTTGTTTACAAGTTCTTGATACCAGTAATGGTGCAATATATAAACCTCTTCTTCCTCTTTATATCCTGTTATGATCGAGTGTATAGCGCCTTTTATAGCAAATGCAGCCATATAGATATGAACTAGTAAAAACACGGCACATACTATGCCAAGAACATTATGAATTATAGCGCTTAGTCTTAAAATTTCTATCTGAGTTAGTCCAAATGTGCTGGTTAAAATCGGGGTATTGAAATCCAAAAAGTACATAGCCGCACCGGTTAATATCATAACAAAACCGCCACCCACTGCTACCCAAAACCATGATTTTTGTCCTGCGTTAAACTTTCCTGCAGGAACGGGATGTTTTTCTTTTGAAAGATATCCGCCGACTATCATCATCCATTTTATATCATAAATAGACGGAAGCATTCTTTTACCCCACATTAAAAGCATAGGAACAATGCTAATAGCAAATAAAATAGTAGCTAGACCGTGTAAATTTTTTACCAATCTTACGAAAAATCCTCCGCCAAAACTATCTCCCCACATCATTATAATTCCTGTCGGTACTAAAACTATCCAAGATAATGCTGCTATAAGATGGATTACGCGTACGTATTTTGAAAAAGCGTATATTTTTCCGCCGTGATGGTCAAAATGTTTTGGACCTACTACCATATAATGAGCTAAAAATGCAAAAATCACAGATAGCATTGCTATTGCCACGCCATAAGAGAAGTACTCGTTACCTTGCAAATATGTCCATAATGATCCAAATCCGCTATCGTATCTAGTGATATTTGCTATGCGATCATCTCCCCAGATAGCGCTCATTTGCTGGTTTGTTCCTTCTAGCTGATTTATTATATCTTTACTCATCAGCGGCAAAGAACAGGCAAATAATAAAAGAAATTTTCTCATCAAAAATCCTTGATCAAATTTTGATTTATTCTACATTAAATTTACTTATAATTCACTTGCTGTTATGTTTAGTTTTAGAAATTAATAATTTTATCAAAATATATTTTAATAATGGCAAAAATGCCGCTTTTGCTACTTTCGCCCTGAATTTTATAAATAACTATTTTAGTATATTTTTAAATTTAGTTTATCGAATTTTTATTTACTATAAATTTTATTAAATAAAGATATGTATAATATAGCCCAAAAATAGAATAGATTAAGGAATAAATTTGAAAGTTCTAGTTGCATTAAGTGGAGGAGTAGATAGCTCAATGAGTGCAAAATATCTACTAGAAGCGGGATATAGTGTAGTAGGTTGCTATATGAAGTTGCACTCAAAACCCGGTTACCATGAAGAAAATATAAGAAAAGTTAAGAAAGTAGGTGAGTTTTTAGGCATAGAAACTCATATTTTAGACCTAGAAGAAGAGTTCAATGCTAAAGTTTATGAGCCTTTTGTGAATGCTTATAAAGAGGGTCTTACGCCAAATCCCTGCGCACATTGTAATAAAAATATCAAATTCGGAGCATTATGGAAATTCGCTCAGACTTTAGGTTGCGATAAAATGGCAACGGGGCATTATGCGCGCATAGAAGACGGTCTCATAAAAGTTGCTAGCGATCTTAGCAAAGATCAAAGCTACTTTTTGGCAAATATCTCTCCTGAAATCCTACCTTATATCATATTTCCTCTTGGAGATAAATTTAAAGTAGATATAAAGGCCGCAGCTGCGCAAATACCACAAATTGCCGAGCTTGCGAGCCAAAAAGAGAGTAGCGAGATATGTTTTGTGGAAACTACTTATATAGATATTTTAAACAAACATTTCAATACTCTAATGCCAGGAGTAGTAAGAGACGTAAGCGGAAAAGTAGTAGGCAAGCATGATGGATATATGCGTTATACTATAGGAAAAAGGAAAGGATTTAGTGTAGACGGAGCTCACTCGCCTCACTATGTTTTAAAGATAGACGCGGCTAAAAATGAGATCGTAGTAGGCCTTAAAGATGAGCTTTCAAGTTTTTCATTCACAACTACGAATTTTAACAACTTCACGGACAAAAACGAACTTGAATGCTTTGTAAAGATACGTTACAGAAGCACTCCTATACCTTGTTTAGTAAGTAAGCTTGATGATGGAGCAACAGTAAAGTTAAAAGATAACGCAGGCGGAGTCGCAAGCGGTCAATTAGCCGTATTTTATGATGAATTTGATAGAGTATTAGCCAGCGGATTTATAAGATAATCCGCATCTAATAATTTTATAATAAACGCCCTTAGTATAAAGAGCGTTTATTTAATTTAATGTTTGATTATAAATCGATATAGTTATAACTAATCAAACAATCTTAAATGAGTAAAAAGATGATTTCGTCTTTTATAAATTTATTTTCTAAATACTCTTGAGTTGCCGACTGTAACACCGTTTTGTATCCATTCTTTTATCGTTGGATGTGCAAAGAAAGCTGTGCAAAATGATACGTATTGATTGTATATATTTGATAGCGGTTGTTGTTTGAATCTTATCAAGCCGTTGCTGTTATCTGCATTTGGTATGAGACATTGACCCCAAATGTACTCTTCGTTACTACAAAATTCTTTATTGTATTTATAATCATCTTTTCCTACTATTGCTTCATCATCTCCTATTTGTGTTTTATCGCCTTCCCATTTTCTAACCATATTCCAAAAGTTTATAGCAGCGCTATCGTCTTGCACCCCCCCCCAGAGCTTGAGGTTGCGAATTTACCGTTTATAGTATAGTAAGCAGATACTTTGTTTATGTGCATTTTCATATTTATTACTGCTTTGGCGACTTTGGCATCGACTTTTGTAGCTACTAGTTTAGGTATCGCCAAAGACGCTAAAACGCCTAAGATGATCATCACCATCACAATTTCTATAATCGTAAAAGCTTTTTTCATGTATTTTCCTTATTTTGTTTGTTTAAAATACTTTGCCGTCTATGAGCGGTATTTCATTTTTGTATGTGCCGTCTGTTTTATTATCGTCGTCGCTTAGTTTTAGCCATTCTTGCAACATTTGTGAGTTTTGTACGTTTTGGCAAAATTCATTTTGCGTATCTGTTTTAGCGATATATATCCTAGCAGGTTTGTCGTTTTGTGAGTTTATAGGTTTGATATATATGCATTTGTCCCATCTTTCGCTACTTCTTTGCGTGACTTGAGCATATGTAGTAGAGATATTTTTTAATACGAGATTTGTTTGATTAGCATCTTTTGTGTTAGGAAATGAACCGTTTCTTATGTGGCACATAGTTATCTCATTTAATACTTGTTTTATCTCAAATACCGTTTTGGTTATAGCGGCTCGGTTATTTTCGCCGGTGACTCGCGGTAAAAAAACGAAAACAAATATTATCACCGCTGCAATCAGAATAAATATTTCGATTATCCTTGTCATAACTTGCCTTTTTTTGCATTTGGAACAATCTATTTTTAGATATTTTTATATTTATCTGTTTTTGAATTTGTATTTTAGCATTAGTGAGAATTTATTGCATTTTTGGTTTAGTAAAAATTTGCGGTAATGTAAATTACCGCATTCTGCTTTACAAATTTATTTCGGCATTCATACGCCGCAAACAGATTTCTATAGCTATTTATAAATTCCCGAACCACCTATAATTATACCTGTTGTTTTACCTAACTCTATCCAATCCTTAACCGCAGGAACTAATCTAACGGTATTACAATAAGATGTTGCGTCAGCTTTAGCTGCTATAACGATATTTCCGTTAGTATTATTTGGAGTTATAGATATACAAGCATCCCATTGATCAGGTGCATTTCCGGTTCTTCCTAAAACCGCATTTAAAGTACTAGATAAATTAGATAAACCTTTATCTGTTGCAGAATAAGTAGCGCCGGTTATATCTTGACCGCTTGTATTTATTATCGCATCAGCTCCTGTTCCAGTAACTGCTGCTTCTGCCCATTTACCGTTTATAGTATAATAAGCCGCTACTTGAGTTATCACGTCTTTTATCTCCATAGCCGCCTTTGTAGCACTTGCATCGTCTCTAGTTGCTGCTAGTCTAGGTATAGCGATACCTGCTAATATTCCTAATATAACAATAACGAACACTAGTTCAATCATAGTGAAACCTTTTTTCATAGGTCGCTCCTTTTTTTAAATTTTTGTTATGTTTTATATACATCTATATAAAAACTTTCGGTAGTTTATTATTTTTTAAATTAAACAAATATTAAATTTATATGAGTTAAATTAAAAAAAGAGATTAATTGATGAAAAAAGTTTAAAAGTTAAATTTAATATTCATTTGCATGATAATTAAATAAATCCAGACTTATATAAGCAAAGTTTTGTGTTTTGCTGGATTGTCAAATTTGGTTGTTCTTCAGTTCTAATGTTTATGCTTCGCAGTGACAAATTTTTTTGTCACTGCGAACGCTCCTAAAATAGATGGTAGAATTTATTCTTAAATTTTAACCCGCACTCTTCGGAAAAATTATAAAGAGAAGTTTTGAGAGATTTTTTAATTACTACCAAAAGATAAGATTGATAAATTTGGATAATCTACTATGATTGAACTAGTGTTCGTTATTGTTATATTAGGAATATTAGCAGGTATCGCTATACCTAGACTAGCAGCAACTAGAGACGATGCAAGTGCTACAAAGGCGGCTATGGAGATAAAAGACGTGATAACTCAAGTAGCGGCTTATTATACTATAAACGGTAAATGGGCAGAAGCAGCAGTTACTGGAACAGGAGCTGATGCGATAATAAATACAAGCGGTCAAGATATAACCGGCGCTACTTATTCTGCAACAGATAAAGGTTTATCTAATTTATCTAGTACTTTAAATGCGGTTTTAGGAAGAACCGGAAATGCACCTGATCAATGGGATGCTTGTATATCTATAACTCCAAATAATACTAACGGAAATATCGTTATAGCAGCTAAAGCTGACGCAACATCTTATTGTAATACCGTTAGATTAGTTCCTGCGGTTAAGGATTGGATAGAGTTAGGTAAAACAACAGGTATAATTATAGGTGGTTCGGGAATTTATAAATAGCTATAGAAATCTGTTTGCGGCGTATGAAGTGAAATTTATAGCGAAGCAAAAAGGTTTATCTTGTAAAATTAGATTATTTCGCTTCGCTAACAGCGTTGTAACGCGGATCTAGGCTTATCCTACGACGTTTGGAAAGTCAAATACGACTTTGCCTGATTTGATAGTCACTACGCTAGCGCCTTTTAGCTTTTTGCCAAGCAGTGGAGAGTTTTTCGACTTTGATTTGTTTAAATTCTCGTCATAAATATACTCTAAATCAGGATCTATGATAGCGATATCAGCTAAAAATCCCTCTTTAACCTCGCCTTTGTTTTTTAAATTTAGTATTTTTGCAGGGTTGAAGCTCGTGAGTTTTACCATTTGTTCGTAATCTATGACGCCCTCACGAACTAAATTTAAAGTAAGCGGAACAAGCGTTTGAAGTCCTAAAATTCCAAATGGAGCTTTGTCGAATTCCAAAAATTTCTCATCGGTGTGATGCGGGGCGTGGTCTGTGCAGATAACGTCTATAAGCCCGTTTTTAAGCCCGTTTCTCATGGCTTCTACGTCGTTATTCGTACGAAGCGGCGGAGACATTTTGAAATTCGTATCGTAATTTATAAGCTCATCTTCGCTAAAGGTAAAATGGTGCGGTGTGACTTCGCAAGTGATATTTACCCCTTCATTTTTGGCTTGTTCTATGAGCTTTAGGGAGTATGCGCTACTTACGTGTGCGACGTGTATATGACCGCCTGTGAGTTTTGCTAAAAGCATATCTCGTGAGATCATTATCTCTTCTTGCTCTCTTGGCATACCTTTTATACCTAAAAGCATAGACATTTTTCCTTCATTCATATGACCGCCGCGACAAAGCGAGCAGTCTTGAGAGTGATTTATGATGAAACTTTTGTGAAATGCAGAGTAAAGAAGAGCGGCTCTCATAACATCGCTTGAGCTAACAGGAAGTCCGTCATCGCTAAATGCGACGCAACCAGCTTCGCTCATATCTCCCATCTCGGTTATACCTTTACCTTCCATGCCTTTTGTGATGGCTCCGATAGGAAGTAGGTCTATAAGCCCTCGTTTTTTAGCTTTTGCTATCATATCGCGGGTTACGACGGCGTTGTCATTTACCGGATTTGTATTTGCCATAGGACAAGCTGTGGTTACGCCCCCGGCGACTGCGCTCATACTTCCTGTTATGATATCGTCTTTGTACTCAAGTCCCGGATCTCTAAAATGTACGTGCATATCGATGAGTCCTGGCATTACTAGTTTATTTGTGGCGTCTATGACAAGATCGGCTTTTGGCTCTTCTGCGGTTATGGATTTGATCATCTCGCCGTCTATCAAAACGTTTGCTTTTAGTGTGCCGTTTTGATTTATGATAATTCCGTTTTTTATAAGTGTTGTCATAGTTTAAGCCTTAAATTTATTTTGATAAATGGTTTTTAAAACCGCCATTCTTATAGCTACGCCGTTTTCTACTTGGTCAAGTATGCTTGAAAATCTAGCGTCGTCAGCCACGTCCGAGTTTATCTCAACGCCTCTGTTTATAGGTCCCGGGTGTAAAATTATGACATCGTCTTTAGCTTTTTGCATACGAGTTTTAGTAAGTCCGAAATACTTACTGTACTCTCTAATGCTTGGAAACGCTACTTCGCCATCACTCCTTTCGAGCTGAATTCTAAGCATGATGATAGCGTCGCTTCCCATAACCGCTTCGTCCATATCTTTGCATATATGACAGCCGAAAACTTCAGCGTTTTGCATAAACATAGGAGGTCCAAAAAGTTTTACTTTTATACCTAAGGTTTGCATAGCGTATATGTTTGATCTAGCAACTCTTGAGTGAAATATATCGCCTATTATAGTGACGCTAAGACCTGAAAAACTACCTTTTGCCTCGTATATCGTAAGAAGATCAAGAAGTGCTTGAGTCGGATGTTCATTGCAGCCATCCCCCGCATTTACCACGCACGATGGAGTATTTTTTGTTACAAATTTAGCCGCTCCTGAACTATAGTGGCGAACTATGAAAATATCTGTTTTCATAGCTTCTATGTTGTGTATTGTGTCGATGAGAGTTTCACCTTTGTTCGTGCTAGAAGTGCTTGAACTAAAGTTTATCGCGTCGGCTCCTAATCTTTTTGCCGCTATTTCAAAACTAGTTCTTGTGCGAGTCGAGTTTTCAAAAAACGCATTTACGACCGTGACGCCTTTTAAAATAGGGTCTTTTTTTACAGGTTCTAAATTTAGAGCTTTGTAATCTTTGGCTAAACTTAAAATGGAAAAAATATCATCTTTGGATAGGTCTTTTGTGGAGATCAGATCTTTTTTTACGTAGGACATTAGAGACTCCTTGAGGCTTTAAATTTGCAATTTTACAAAAAAGTAGCTTAATTTCTAAATTTAAGCAACAATAAGTTAAAATTGTAGCTAAATTTTTTGCGAAGGTATGTGATGCGAGGTTATAAAATTTTTTCTGGTACGGCAAATGTCGAGTTTTCCAAAATGGTGGCTAAATACTTAGGAATTCCTCTAAGCGAAGCTAGTATAAAGCGTTTTAGCGACGGTGAAATAAGCGTACAAATCGGCGAAAGCGTGCGCGGTAAAGACGTATTTGTTATCCAGCCGACTTGTGCTCCGGCAAATATAAATTTGATGGAGCTTCTTATATTAACTGATGCTTTAAAAAGAAGTAGTGCAAGTTCGATAACTGCCGTTGTGCCGTATTTTGGATATGCAAGGCAAGATAGAAAAGCAGCTCCGAGAGTTCCGATAACGGCAAAACTTGTGGCAAATATGATGCAAACCGCAGGAATCGACAGAGTCGTAACTATGGATCTTCATGCAGGACAAATTCAAGGATTTTTTGATATTCCGGTTGATAATTTATATGGCACGATAGTGTTTATGGACTATGTTAAGAGTAAAAATTTAAAAAATCCTATAGTCGCAAGTCCGGATGTCGGCGGTGTAGCGCGTGCTAGAGCTTTAGCAAAAACTATGAATTTGGATATGGTTATAGTGGATAAACGTCGTGAAAAAGCAAATGAAAGCGAAGTTATGAACGTTATCGGCGATGTGAGCGGTAAAGATGTCATTTTGATAGATGATATGATAGATACCGCAGGAACTATCGTAAAAGCCGCAGAGATATTTAAGAAAAAAGGCGCTACTAGCGTTATGGCTTTTTGCACTCATCCGGTTTTATCTGGTCCTGCATATGAGAGATTAGTAAACGGATCTTTAGATGAGCTTGTAGTAACCGATACGATACCTTTAAAAGAGCATCCAAGCTGTATAAAAGTGCTCAGCGTAGCACCGCTTTTTGGAGAAGTGATAAGGCGTGTTTATCATGATGAGAGCGTCAATAGCTTATTTTCTTAGTATAATTTTTGCGATAAATCGATGAGTTTTGATTTATCGCTTGGCGGACTTTTTGTCTAGCCTTTGCTCTAAAATCTACAATAACATCGATTTTTCATCAAAAATATTTTAGTTTTTTATATCGCTTATTTATATAGGGCGTTTTTAAATTTAATCAAAAATCCAGCTAAAATTTGATAATATCTCTCTACAAAATTTACTCAGGAATTTTATGAATAACATACGAAATTTTAGCATTATAGCGCATATCGACCACGGTAAAAGCACATTAGCAGATCGCATTATCAGTGAATGCGGAGCGGTAGATAGTCGCGTGATGAGCGCTCAAGTTATGGATACTATGGATATAGAAAAAGAGCGCGGTATCACTATAAAAGCTCAAAGCGTAAGGCTAACTTATAAGCTTGAGGGGCAAATTTATATATTAAATTTGATAGATACTCCAGGACACGTCGATTTCAGCTATGAAGTTTCACGCTCTTTAGCAAGCTGCGAGGGAGCTTTGTTGGTTGTAGATGCAAGCCAGGGCGTCGAAGCTCAGACTATAGCAAACGTTTATATCGCGCTTGAAAACAACCTTGAGATAATTCCGGTTATAAATAAAATCGATCTCCCAGCAGCTGAACCGCAGAGAGTTAAAAACGAGATAGAGCATATCATCGGGCTTGATTGCAGTGAAGCTATAGAAGTGAGCGCAAAAACAGGAGTCGGCATAAAAGAGCTGATAGAAACTATAATTCGTAAAATCCCACCGCCAAAACCGGGTGAAAACAATCCGTTTAAATCTCTCATTTACGATAGCTGGTTTGATAATTATTTAGGAGCTTTGGCTCTTGTGAGAGTTTACGATGGTGCCGTAAAAAAAGGCGATGAAGTTTATGTTATGGGAACGGATAAAAAACATACTGTTCTTGATCTGATGTATCCAAATCCGATAGCTCCGATAAAAACAAACGAACTAAAAACCGGTGAAGTCGGTATCATAGTTTTAGGTCTTAAAAACGTAAGCGACGTAAGCGTCGGCGATACGATAACCTTAGCTAAAAATAGAGCTTTGGAAGCGATCGGAGGATTTGAGAAAGCAAAACCGTTTGTATTTGCCGGACTTTATCCTATAGATACGGATAAATTTGAAGATCTAAGAGACGCTTTAGACAAGCTTAAGTTAAACGATAGTTCTATAAGCTATGAGCCTGAGACTTCGGCGGCTTTGGGCTTTGGTTTTCGCGTGGGATTTTTAGGTTTGCTCCATATGGAAGTCGTAAAAGAGAGACTTGAGCGTGAGTTTGGATTAGATCTGATAGCTACTGCTCCGACCGTGACTTACGAAGTCGTGCAGACTGATGGCGTGAGCGTAGAAATTCAAAATCCTAGCGAACTACCTCCGGTAAATAAAATAGAGTTCATAAAAGAGCCTTACGTAAAGGCTACTATCATCACGCCGAGCGAGTTTTTAGGAAACATTATCACACTGCTTAATAACCGCCGAGCCGTTCAAACTAAGATGGATTATATCACTACTACAAGAGTTTTGCTTGAGTATGATATACCGATGAACGAGATAGTTATGGATTTTTACGATAAATTAAAAAGCGCGACAAAAGGTTACGCTAGTTTTGATTATGAACCAAGTGATTATAGGGTTGGAGATTTGGTTAAACTCGATATAAAAGTAGCAGGTGAAGCAGTCGATGCTCTTTCTATCATCGTGCCTGAAGAAAAAGCAATGAGCAAGGGCAGGGATTTTGTAAAAACCATGAAAGAGTTGGTTCCAAGACAGCTTTTTGAAGTTGCTATACAAGCAAGCATCGGAAATAAGGTTATAGCTAGAGAAACGGTAAAATCTATGGGTAAGAACGTAACGGCAAAGTGTTACGGCGGCGATATAACCCGTAAAAGAAAACTGCTTGAAAAACAAAAAGAGGGTAAAAAACGTATGAAAGCCATAGGTAAGGTAACGCTTCCGCAAGAGGCGTTTTTAAGTGTTTTAAAAATAGATTAAAATAGAACGAAATTTGCTTTAAGGAAAAATATGCCATACGTAAATATAAAAGTGACAAAAGAAAACGGTGAGCCGACAGTAGCTCAAAAAGAGGAGCTCATAAAAGGCGTGACCGAGCTATTGCACACTGTTTTAGGTAGAAATAGAGCAAGTACGGTCGTGATAATCGATGAGATAGAAACTGAAAATTACGGTCTTGGCGGTGAAAGTATAAAAATAAAAAGAAAGAGAGAGGAAAAGAGATGAAAGGATTTTTGTTTGCGCTATTTGCCGCGCTATTTTTTATAGGTTGTTCTAACAAAGCCGTTTTGGATCCGTATACAGATACGAGTGCGGCGAAGTCGTATGAGACTATTATGAAGATAACTCTTAATTGTGAGCCGTGCGCAGATACAAACTATGAAACAACAATCAACGGATATACTTATAGAAGCGACGTAGCGATAAATTGCTGCACAAATTTGCGTAAGATCGATGCCGGAGCCGGCCTTAAAAAAGTGTACTTGCATAATATTTCAGATTTAAGAGAAAATAGTAAGGTCATTAAAGCAAACGGAAAAGCGTATAGTTTAAATAAAAGACTCGATACGTTGTTTTATCTAGCTATGAAAGAGGAGCTTACAAATAGAGGAATTTTAGTAGTAGATACGGAAACTTCGCCATATACTCTTAGGGTGGATTTTGGTTTTACCGATTTTAAAGGTGTTTATAGTCCAGGCGCTAGTCAGCTAAACTCAAGACTTCAAGGTATTTTGCGCATCAAAAATATAAATTACGACAAACGCATACAGATAAATACAAGGCAGAGCGTAAGCGGCTTAAATGCAAATGATGTGAGTGATTTTGGTTTATATATGGATTTGCTTGTAAAACAAGCCGTAAATAAAGCAGCTGAGCAGATTAGTAAATTTTAAGGATATAATATGATAAAATGGGCTTTTATTTTTAGTTGTTTGATTTTATTTGTCGGTTGTTCCAACACAACTTCGGTTTTAACACTATCTCCTTATGAAGCAAAAGGAGTAAATGTCCGTTCAAATTCAAATATTATTATAAATAGTATCCTTGATAAAAGGAAAAATCAGAGTGTAGTGGCTACTATTACCGATAAAAAAGGCACGGTAAGCGAGTATATCACACTAGGAAATAATCTAACTAATTGGTTTAGCGATGCTTTGATAAAAGAGCTTAAGAAAAACGGAGCCGTATTTGGCGGTGATGATGCAAAAGTCGTAGATATCACTATTACTGAACTTAAAGCAAATTTAAGCGGATATTCAAAAGACAATATGCAAGGTACAAGTGAAATTTACATTAAAATTTATAAAGACGGCGTTACGACGACAAAGCGCATAGCTCAACCTCAGACCGAATTTGTTCCTATAGCAACTGGCGGTGCTTTTGAACCGTTTATTAAAACTCTTTTAGACGATATGATAGCTAGAACGGCTAAAGCTATCTTGGCAAATTAATGCGATGTCTTAAATGCGGCTCATTTACGTTTAAATTTATATGTAAAAACTGCAAGAGAGTTTTAAGTGAATTTGAGAGTGGATGTAGAGATATTGACGGATTTAAAGTGTATAGTTTTTACAAATATGACGATATAAAGTCTCTTATCCACTCTAAACACCGCATGCACGGGCATTTTGTATTTCGCGAGTTAGCAAAGCTTAGTTTTTCTAAATTCGCAGATACTTTTAAATTTGATAGTAATGTAAATGTCGTTTCAATAGATGATCAAATCAGTAGCGGATACTCTCACACCGCAGTTCTTGCTCACGCTATGAAAAGGGAATTTTTAAAGCCGATATATGGTGCATTAAGAGCTACAAACAAAGTAAAATATTCGGGAAAAACTCTTGAGTTTAGAAAAAACAATCCGCGAAATTTCAAACTTTTAAAAGAAGTTAACAATCCAGTAATTTTAGTAGACGACATCATAACGACCGGATCTAGTATGAAAGAAGCTAAAAATTTACTTCTTAGTTGTGGTAAATTGCCGCTTTTCGGATTAGTTTTGGCTGACGCTAGAGAATAAAGGATAAAAATGTACGAACTTGCAAAAAAGCTATTTAATATCCCAAGAAGTATAACCGGAGACGGTTTTAGGCGTAGTTTGGATATCTTAAATTTAGCTGCTGGGGGGGGGTATAACGAAATTTAGTATCCCAAGTGGTACTAAATGTTTTGATTGGATAGTTCCTGCTGAATGGATAGTAAGGGACGCCTATATCGTCGCTCCTAGCGGCGAAAAGATCTGCGAATTTAAAAAACATAATCTTCATTTACTAAACTACAGCGCGCCGGTGCATAAAACACTGAGTCTAGAGGAGCTCCAGTCTCACTTGTATTCGCTCCCGCATTTGCCAGATGCCATCCCTTATGTTACTAGTTATTATGAAAAAAGATGGGGATTTTGTATCGGTCATAATCAAAGGACATCCCTAAAAGACGGGATTTATGAAGTTTTTATAGATACCGAGTTTAATTCAAAGGGAGAACTAAATTACGGTGAAATTTTAGTGCCAGCCTCATCTTGCTCAAAAGATGAAATTCTAATCTCTACTTATCTTTGTCATCCGCAAATGGCAAACAACGAGCTAAGCGGACCCGTAGTTTTAACTGAGCTGATAAAATGGGTAAAAACTCTAAAAAATAGAGAGTTTAATTACCGTTTTATCATAGTTCCTGAGACTATCGGATCGATTTGTTATATCAGTAAACATTATGAAGCTTTAAAACAAAATGTAAAAGCCGGATTTGTGCTTAGTTGCATAGGAGACGAGAGAGCTTACAGCGTGGTTTTAAGTCCTGATGAGGATAGTTTAAGCGATAAAGCCGCACTTCATACGGTTAAATTTCTTAGTAAAAATCCACAAATTTACTCATTTTTATATCGTGGAAGTGATGAGAGACAGTTTAATACTCCTGATTTAAATTTAGGTATCGTAACACTTTGTAGGAGTAAATTCGGTGAATACAAAGAGTATCATACGAGCTTAGATGATCTTAGTCTTATAACTAAAAAAGGGCTTGAGGAAGGCCTTCTTTATGCTAAAAATATGATTTTAAATTTAGAAATAAACAAAACCTACCGACTAAATACGACTTGTGAACCAAATTTAGGTTCGCGCGGACTGATATCTACTATAAATAAAGGTGCGTATCCAAGCGATATGACGTTAATACGTGATTTTTTAGCGTATTGTAACGGTAAAAGAAGCGTTATAGACATAGCTGATAAACTCGGCGTAGAAGCTAAAAGCTTAAAAGATTCGGTAGAAAATTTGCTTAAATTTGAGCTTATAAAGGAAGTAAGATGATAAGAAATGTTTGTGATTTTTTAGATATTTCAGTAGCAAAAAATCCTTTCAAAAAAGCATTTGTGTTTGGAGATGAGAGTATAACTTACGCTAAATTTGATGAGATCGCGGATAGATTAGCCAGTGAAATTTTAAAGTTAAATTTAAAAAATGAAGCGGTTTTAATAATTTTGCCAAAGTGTATTTGGACTTTGGTTTCGTTTTTTGCAGTGGCAAAAAGCGGGAATTTCTATACTTTACTAGATATCTCAACGCCGCTTGAGCGCATAGATCAAGTTATAAAAATCCTAAAGCCAAAAGTTATTATCACGCAAAAGGATTTTAAATTCGATTTTGTGAATACGGTAAAGATATTTTGCGAGGATTTTAGTAAGTTTAGCGTGAATAAAAGTGCGCTAAAAGAGTCTAGAAACGCCCATATAGATACAAATTTACTCTATGTATTTTTCACTAGTGGAAGCACTGGAGTGCCAAAAGGAGTAAGTATAAGCCATAAAAGTGTGATTGATTATACTTTTTGGGTTTGCGAGACTTTTGAGCTGAACTCAAGAGAAACCATAGCAAATCAAGCACCGTTTTACTTTGATAACTCTATTTTGGATATTTTTTCTTGCGTTAAAAGCGGTGCTACTTTGCACATTTTGCCGACTTCTATTTTTGCTTTTCCAAATAAAGTATTAAGCTATTTAGAAGAGCATAGTGTTAGTATGATTTTTTGGGTGCCTTCGGTGCTTACGTATTTTGCAAACGTGAATGCGCTCCAAAATTTCAAACTTGAGCATCTTAAAAAAGTACTGTTTTGCGGAGAGATAATGCCAAATAAACAGTTAAATATCTGGCGCAAAGCTCTTCCTCACACTCTTTTTGCAAATCTTTACGGACCGACTGAGATAACAGATGTTTGTGCTTTTTATGTTTGCGATAGAAGTTTTGGCGACGATGAACCGCTTCCTATAGGAAAAGCTTGTCAAAATACCGAGCTTTTGGTTTTTGATGATGAACTGAATTTGATAAAAGAGCCGTTTATTAAGGGCGAACTCTATGTTAGGGGGACAAGTCTTAGCCTAGGATACTTTGCAAATAAACAAAAGACAAAAGAAGCTTTTATCCAAAATCCTCTACATGATAATTATCAAGATATCCTTTATAAAACAGGCGATATAGTGGCTTTTAACGAGCGCGGCGAACTGATTTGTTATGGTAGGAGAGATAATCAGATAAAATTTATGGGGCACAGAATAGAGCTTGGAGAGATCGAGATCGCGGCTAACTCTCACTTGCAGGTTTTAAACTCCGTTTGTATATTTAAACAAGGCGAGATAGCCCTTTTTTACGAGGCGAAAGAGAAGTTAAATTTGAAAAGTTATCTTTTAGAAAAATTACCGAATTATATGGTGCCAAAAAGATTCATTTTAGTGGATAAATTTGTGCTAAATCCAAACGGTAAAATCGATAGAAAAGTGCTTTATGAGCTTATTTAACGAGTTTTTAAATTCGTATAACAATGGATTTAAGTTTAGCAATAGCGCGCTTAGCATAGATAGTATCAAAAATAAATTAGAGCAAAATATTGCTTGTTTAAAGCGGAGTGAAGATAACTTTTTTCTAATGCAAAACGGTTTTATCACGTATTTTATAAACGATATAACAAGTTTTGATATGCAAGGAACTTATATAAAACTTATACGTAAAACGCCTATTTGTGAGCTTGAAAATAGATTTTTGAGTATCAATAAATTTAGCGTTTTTGATAAATATATTGGTATGAGCTTAAAAAATAGCGGTTTTAGTTTTCAAAGTTATGATGAGGTTAAAAAAGCTTTGCTTGATGATATCGATGAGATTTACGGCTTTTTTATAAATTATTTTGATAAAGAGTATCTTTTTATAAGCAAAACCGAACTTAGAAATAGAATACAAGAGGGTCAAGTACTTCTCATAAAACAAAATAATAAAATAATAGGCGGTTTGATATATTTTTTAAATTTGAACTCGGCTCATTTGGATTTTATAGCAGTTAGTAAGGAATTTAGGCGAAGCGGTACTGGACGTAAATTGATGAGTTGTTTTTTGGGATTAAACGCTGGGTATTTCAAACTGTTCGTAAGAGATACGAATATAAAAGCCATAGAGTTGTATAAAAATTTCGGTTTTGAGTTTAATGCTATAAAAATTTCGTTTTATAGGAGGAAAAATGGGATTTAAAAACGTATTTGTCGTAGGTAAAAATCGCCTCTGTTTTTAGATGATTTTATAGATATTTTGTATTATGAGATAGGGGACGGATTTATAAATTTGAGTTTGGGAAACGATCAAAAATTAAATATTATAAAGGAGCAAAAATGAATGAGATCAAAGAACTTTTTAATCAAATAGGCAGAGATGACGTAAATGAGAGTATGGAGGGGCTTTTAAGCGGTGGAATTATCGATAGCATGGACATAATGGCTCTTGTCGCGGCGATCGAAAAAACGTACAAAAAACCATTACGCGCAGAGTTTATAACAAATGATAGTTTTGAGAGCTTTGCTAGTTTAAAAGATATGATAAATAAAGCGATGAGATGAAAGCTATTTTAGAAGCAAACGGGAAGCTTGTTTATGAAAGAGATTTTTTAGGGGCTTTGAAGCAAATCGGTATAAAAAGTGGCGACTCTGTTTGCGTTCATACCGAGCTTTTTACTCTTGGGAAACCGCTTTTACCAAAAGATGAGTTTTTGAGAGTTTTATTACACTGTTTTTATGAAGTTATCTGTAAAAATGGAACTCTTATTATGCCTACATTTACATATAGTTTTTGTAAAAATCAAATTTATGATAAGCTAAACTCAAGGAGCACTATGGGCGTTTTGACTGAATTTTTTAGGCAACAAAATGGTGTTGTTCGTACAAATGATCCGATTTTTTCTTTTGCAATTAGTGGAGATAATCAAGACGCTTTTTTAAACGATACGAAAAGTTGTTTCGGCAAAAATTCAGTCTATGACGTGCTTAAAAGGATGGATGGAAAAATAGTGCTTTTTGGTACTCAAAAACTCGGCTATACATTTACTCATTACATAGAAGAGCAAGCAGAGGTGAGCTATAGATATTTTAAAGAGTTTAGCGGTATTTTAAAAGATGAAAATAAGAATATAAATTATAAAAGTATATTTTATTACGTTAGAGATCTTGCTAAGAATAGCGATTTAAGTGTAGATAAAATAGTAAATTTATTACAAAAATCCGGTAATTTTTTAGAATGCGAGTTCGGATCTTCTACTATAACTGCGATTAACGCAAAAGACTATTTTAACGAAGTTCTAAAAGTTTTAAAAATAAATGAAACCTCGCTTTTAAAACAGTAAAAGCTTATTTTGATTTTTTTATGCAAATAATGTTTGTAAATTTAAAAATTGTCTATTTAGCAAGTTTTTATCAAATTTTAGCTACAATCGTTGTAGCTATTTTTAAGGATAAAAATGGAAGAAAATATTTTCAGTTCAAATCAAGATATCGACGCTATAGACGTTGAAGACTCTATAAAAGCAAGCTACCTAGATTACTCTATGAGCGTTATAATAGGTCGTGCTTTGCCAGATGCAAGAGACGGTTTAAAACCGGTTCATCGTCGCATACTTTATGCTATGAACGATCTTGGCGTAGGTAGTCGCAGCCCATATAAAAAGTCTGCTCGTATAGTAGGTGATGTTATCGGTAAGTATCACCCGCACGGCGATACTGCGGTATATGACGCTTTAGTTAGAATGGCTCAGAACTTTTCTATGAGAGTTCCTGCAGTAGATGGTCAAGGAAACTTTGGCTCAGTCGATGGCGATGGCGCAGCCGCTATGCGTTATACTGAAGCTAGAATGACGGTTTTGGCAGAGGAACTTTTAAGAGATTTAGATAAAGATACGGTTGATTTTATACCAAATTATGATGATAGTTTAAGCGAACCAGATGTTTTACCCGCGCGCGTACCGAATTTGTTGTTAAATGGATCGAGCGGTATCGCTGTTGGTATGGCGACAAATATCCCTCCACATAGTTTAGATGAGCTAGTAAATGGATTACTCACTCTTTTAGACGATAAAGAAGTTGGTTTAGAGGATATTATGACTCATATAAAGGGTCCTGATTTTCCAACCGGCGGTATAATTTTTGGGAAAAAAGGTATTATCGAAGCTTATAAAACAGGTCGAGGACGTATCAAACTAAGAGCTAAAACTCATATTGAAAAAAAACCAAATAAAGATGTTATAGTAGTCGATGAACTTCCATATCAAGTAAATAAAGCCAAGCTTCATGCAGATATAGCCGATCTTGTAAAAGAGAAGCTCATCGATGGTATAAGCGAAGTAAGGGATGAGAGCGATAGAGACGGAATTCGTCTTGTTATAGAGCTAAAACGCGATGCTATGAGTGAGATCGTGTTAAATAATTTATTTAAATCTACTCAAATGGAAGTTACTTTCGGCGTTATAATGCTTGCTATAAATAATAAAGAGCCAAAAGTATTTTCTCTTTTGGAGCTTTTAAAGCTGTTTTTAAATCATAGAAAAACAGTTATCATCAGGCGTACTATTTTTGAACTTCAAAAAGCAAGAGCAAGAGCTCATATTTTAGAAGGTTTAAAAATAGCGCTTGATAATATAGACGCGGTTATCAATCTGATAAAAACCAGCGCCGATACAAACTCTGCAAGAGACGGTTTGATGGCTAAATTCGGACTTTCTGAACTTCAAAGCAATGCTATTCTTGATATGAGGCTTAGTAAGTTAACAGGACTTGAGAGAGAAAAATTAGAAGCCGAACTAAAAGAGATTTTAGAGCTTATAGAAAAACTAGACGCAATATTAAAAAGCGAAACTTTGATAGAAAATATAATAAGAGACGAGCTTTTAGAAATCAAATCTAAATTTAAATGTCCGCGCATCACCGACATAGTCGATGATTATGATGATATAGACGTAGAAGACTTGATACCAAATGAAAATATGGTAGTTACCATAACTCACCGCGGATATATAAAACGCGTTCCTAGTAAGAGCTATGAAAAGCAAAAACGCGGTGGTAAAGGCAAGGTTGCAGTAACTACGTATGATGATGATTTTATAGAGAGTTTCTTTACTTGCATGAGTCATGATACGCTTATGTTTGTGACTGATCGCGGTCAGCTTTACTGGCTTAAAGTTTATAAAATTCCAGAAGGCAGCCGAACCGCAAAGGGAAAAGCGGTTGTAAATCTTATATCGCTTCAAGCAGACGAAAAGATAAAAGCTATCATACCTACAACGGATTTTGATGAGAGCAAATCTTTAGCTTTCTTCACTAAAAACGGTATAGTAAAACGTACGAATTTAAGTGAGTTTAAAAATATTCGTTCAATAGGCGTGAAAGCTATAAATTTAGATGATAATGATGAGCTTGTGACTGTTGTAATCGCTAATAGCGAGCCTGATGAGAGCTATGATGATAGCTTTGAAGATGGCGAAGGTGTTTCAAATTTGCAAACCATAAGCGAAGATAACTCCGAAAACAGTCTTGAGAGCGGAAAAATGCTATTTGCTGTTACTAAAAAAGGTATGTGTATCAAATTTGCTTTAAATAAAGTAAGACAGATAGGAAGAGTTAGCCGTGGCGTAACCGCTATAAGATTTAAAGAGAATTTAGATGAAGTTGTTGGAGCAGTCGTTATAGAAAATGATTCTCAAGAAATTTTAAGCGTGAGCCAAAAAGGTATAGGAAAACGCACAACGGCTGATGAGTATAGATTGCAAAGTCGCGGAGGTAAAGGCGTCATTTGTATGAAATTAACTCCAAAAACAAAAGATCTTGTTGGTGTAGTAATGGTAGATGAAGAGATGGATCTTATGGCGCTAACATCAAGCGGCAAGATGATAAGAGTAGATATGCAAAGCATCAGAAAAGCAGGGCGTAATACAAGCGGAGTCATAGTCGTAAATGTAGATGGCGATGAGGTTGTAAGTATAGCAAGATGCCCTAAAGAAGAGAGCGATGATGACGATATTGTTGCAGATGATACTCAAGAACAAGATATGGAATAAGTTTTGCTTAGAATACATAATTTAAATTTAAGGTAATAAATATGAAATCATTAATTTTTGCATTACTAGTAGTCGGTGTTTTCGTAGGTTGCGCCGCATTTACTCCAGAGCCTAAAACACAAGATGTTGTGGTTCAAAAAGTAGATAAAGACGACCTAAGAGAAATAATCAAAAACGATAAAATGTTAGCCGGTATGGAGATAAATCCAGAGGCTATTTTTTCAGCAGTCGGCGAGGGAATTCCTCCTATAGATACAGTTAGTCCTGCTCAAGCTAGAGCTCTTGCTAAACGCTCAGCAGTAGCAGATGCCTATAGACAGCTTGCGAGTAAACTTTATGGAGTTAAGATAAACGCTAAAGATACTGTAAAAGATGCTATGCTAAGAGACTCTGTTATAGAAACAAGGGTGACTGGTCTTATCAAAAATGCTGCTATTATAAATCAAGATTTCAAAGACGGACTTTTCCGTGTTGAGATGGAACTTAAGATAGATAAAGACAAGTGGCAAGAGCTTTTTGCTTACTAGTTATTTCTACACTTTTGTTTGGTGGTGAGGAGTTCATATTTTGGGCTAAATACTCATCATCAAACAGCCTTATAAAATACCAAAATATATCTATTTCAAAAGCTATGGTTCTTAGCAAAGAAAAAGGTAGTAAAATATGCGATATACAATCTTCTAAATTTAACAACGAAACTACTTTAAATTATCTCAAACGCCATCAGGAGCAGCTTTTTGAATGTTTTATAAATCAAAAAGTTTTGTTAAAAGATAGCTCTAAATTTAAAGGAAATAGTGCAAACTTAAAAACTAGCGTTACGCTTGTGCCAGTGCGGTTTATAGTGGAATTTAAGCCTCTTGGTGCTACAATAAGCAAAATAAATAGGTGAGATAATGAATGTTGTAATTGTCGAAGATGATATAAATATGAGAAAATCATTGGAAATCGCACTTGGCGATTACGATGAGTTCAATATAAAAAGTTATAAAAGCGCGACTGAGGCACTGAAAAAACTTGAAGATAACACGGATATCATAGTTACAGATATAAATATGCCAGGAATTGATGGACTTGAGTTTATAAAAGAGCTTGGCGGTAAATTTGATGTTATTATAATGACCGGAAACGCAACTTTAAATAGAGCTATACAAAGCGTTAGACTCGGAGTCAAAGATTTTCTTACAAAACCTTTTGATGTAGAAACTTTAGTAACTGCTATAAAAAGAACAAAAACATTAAGCTCAAAACAATCTATAAAACAAGACTCTGCAGCCGTTCAAGAAGGTAGTTTTTTATCAACATCTCCAAATTTACAAAAAGCATTAAATATAGCTAAAAGAGCGGCAATAACGGATGTGAGTGTTATGATAATGGGAGAAAGCGGCGTCGGAAAAGAGTTGTTTTCTAAATTTATCCATGAAAACTCAAAGCGAAAAAACGAGCCTTTTATGGCTATAAATATGGCAGCAATTCCTGAAAATCTCCTTGAAAGTGAGCTATACGGTTATGAAAAAGGTGCATTTACCGATGCAACCGCTACTAAAAAAGGATTATTTGAGTTAGCAAACGGAGGAACTCTTTTTTTAGATGAAATCGGTGAAATGCCGCTAAATTTACAGCCAAAATTATTAAGAGCTATCCAAGAACGCGAAATCGTACGAGTAGGCGCTAGTAAGCCTATCAAAATTGATGTTCGAATCATATCTGCGACAAATGCAAATTTAGAAAAAAAGGTAAAAGAAGGCGAGTTTAGAGAGGATCTTTTTTATAGGTTAAATACAGTTCCGCTTTTTGTGCCTCCTTTGCGCGAAAGAAAAGATGAAATTTTAGGTATAGCAAACAGTGTTTTACAAAGAGTTTGTATTGGATACGAACTAGGCGAAAAGTCATTTAGTGATGAGGCTATGAGTGAGCTTTTGAGTTATGATTATCCAGGAAATATAAGAGAGCTTATCAGCATAGTCGAAAGAGCTGCTATATTAAGCGAACAAACAAATATATCAAAAGACGATCTATTTATATATGCAAAGAGATAATTTTACTGAATTTAAAGTAAATTTTTGTTAAAATAATAGCCTAAATTTCAGATTAAGGCTTAAAATGAAAAAGTATAGCGTAGCAGTAGTCGGTGCGACAGGTGCTGTTGGAGAAGAAATATTTAGAGTGCTTGAAGAGGTTGATTTTCCTGTTGGAAATTTACTTCCTTTAGCTAGTAGCAGAAGTGCCGGAAATATCGCAGAATTCAGAGGCAAAGGCTATGAAATAGTTCAGCTTACCGACAGCGTTTTTGAAGAAAACGAGATTGATATAGCATTTTTTAGTGCAGGAGGAAGTATATCAGCTCATTTTGCACCTCTAGCAGCTGCAAGCGGCGCTGTTGTTATAGATAATACAAGCCATTTTAGAATGGATCCAGAAGTACCTTTAGTAGTCCCAGAATGCAATCCCGAAGATATAAATTTATGGACAAACAAAGGCATAATAGCAAATCCAAACTGTTCTACTATACAGATGGTACAAGTCTTAAAACCTCTTGATGATCTATTTGGTATAGAAAGAGTCGATGTAAGCACATATCAAGCTACAAGTGGAGCTGGAAAAAAAGGTATGGAAGAGTTGATTCTTCAAATGCAGAAGTTTTTTGAATTTAAGTTAGATGAGTGTGAGCCAAGCGCATTTAAACATCAAATAGCACTAAATGTTATACCACATATCGACGTATTTTTAGACAATGACTATACAAAAGAAGAGATGAAAATGGTCAATGAAACACAAAAGATATTGCATAAAAATATAGAAGTAAGCGCCACTTGTGTTCGTGTTCCGGTACTTAGGAGCCATAGCGAGAGCATAACTATCAAATTTAAGACAGATATCAACGTAGAAAAAGCCTTAAATGTTCTAAAAAATGCTCCTAGCATAGTAATTCAAGATGATCCAGCAAATAATCTTTATCCGATGCCGATCCTAGCTAGCGATACAAATGAAACATACGTCGGCAGGATCAGAAAAGATAATTATAGAGATGATATACTGCATCTTTGGTGCGTTGCTGATCAGATACGTGTCGGTGCAGCTACAAACGCAGTGAGAATAGCTCAAAAATGGTGTCAAATACAAGAATTAAACCATTAGCTAAAAAATAGATTAAATTTAATATTTAATCTATTTCCATATAATTATTTTTTAAATTTATATTAAGGTTTTTAATGCTTGAAAAATTTTTTGAAATGATGCTTTGGAAGTCGCGTTACGTGACTATTTTGCCCGTCATCTTTGGATTAATCGGTTCTTTCGTTATGTTTATAGTAGCTAGTTATGATATTATAAAAGTTATAATTTATGCATGGCAATACCTTATTTTGGGCGATCACAGTATAGATCTACATAGCGATGCAGTAGGTCTTATTATAGGTGCGATTGATTTGTATTTGATGGCGCTAGTATTTTTTATATTTAGTTTTGGAATTTATGAACTTTTCATCAGCGAAATAGATAGTATAAAAAACTCAAAACAAGCCAGAGTTTTAGAGGTGCATAGTTTAGATCAGTTAAAAGATAAGATCGGCAAAGTTATAGTTATGGTTTTAGTAGTAAATTTTTTTCAAAGAGTGCTGCACGCTAAATTCTCAGCTCCACTTGAGATGGTTTATCTAGCGGTTTCTATTTTGGCTTTATGTCTTGGACTATATTTTTTACATAAAAGTTCAAGCCATTAAATTTTTATAAAGGATAATATATGATTTTTATAGATGCATGTTTTGGTAAGCCTACGCCTTATACGCCTATTTGGATGATGCGTCAAGCAGGAAGATACCTACCTGAATATATGGCTGTGAGAGACGCTGCAGGCGATTTTCTATCTCTTTGTAAAGATTATAAAAAAGCAAGTGAAGTAACTTTACAGCCAGTTGATATTTTGGGTGTTGATGCTGCTATAATGTTTAGTGATATCTTAGTAGTTCCTCTTGAAATGGGAATGGAGCTTAAATTTATAAAAGGCGAAGGTCCTGTTTTTGAAAATCCTATTTTATCAATGGATAGTTTAGATAAGCTTAGTGTTGAAAAGGCGGTGAAAAATTTAAGTTATGTTTATGATACTATAAAGCTTACTCGGGAGAAATTGAGTTCAGATAAAGCTCTTATAGGATTTTGCGGAGCTCCTTGGACGATAGCTACATATATGATAGAAGGCGGCAGTACAAAAACGTATAATATTAGTAAAAAGATGCTTTATGATAATCCTCAATTTCTGCATGCTATACTTCGTAAAGTTACAAATGCGCTAAAACTTTATTTAGAAGAACAGATAAAAGCCGGAGTAAATGCGGTTCAGATATTTGATAGTTGGGCTAGCGCACTTGAGCAAAACGCATATCTTGAGTTTGGTTTTAGTTATATAAATGAGCTGGTTGATTACATAAAATCTCAATATCCCGATATACCAGTTATCGTATTTCCAAAAGGTATAAGCGGATTTTTAAATAAGATTGGCGGTAAATTTGATGTATTTGGAGTTGATTGGAGTACTCCTCTTAAAATGGCTAAAGAAACTTTAGGATCTCGTTACGTATTGCAAGGAAATATGGAGCCTACAAGACTTTATAGCAAAGACGCTATAGACGATGGAGTAGATGAAATTTTAAGTATTATGAGAGGTCATAGGCATATTTTTAATCTTGGTCATGGGATACTTCCGGATGTGCCTGTTGAAAATGCAAAATATTTTATAAAATCCGTTCAAGAAAAATCAGCAAAATACTGTAAATGAGCTACGATAAAAAATCTTACAAATATATATTTGGTCCAGTAAGCAGTAGACGCTTTGGCAGTTCTCTTGGAATCGACCTTAGTCCGGATAAAAAATGCTGTAATTTTGACTGCCTTTATTGTGAATTAGAACGAGCTAAGGCAGTTACAAAGATAGAAAATCCACCTTCCGTAAAAGATATAATCGTTGAGTTAAAAGAGGCTCTGATCGAGTTTAAAAATGTAGAAGTAATAACTCTAACCGCAAATGGCGAACCTAGTTTATATCCAAATTTAAAAGAGTTGGTAGAGCAGGTAAACAGAGTAAAATATACTCAAAAATCGCTTATTTTAAGCAACGGAACCGCTGTTTTGGATAAGGATAAATTTGAAGCTATTTTGGATTTGGATATTGTGAAATTAAGTCTTGATAGTGCCGTGCAGCGCACTTTTCGCCGTATCGACAGAGGTATAGATAAGATAGATATCTCAAATTTAGTATCAAAAATGTCTGATTTTAGAAGAGTTTTTTTAGGAAAACTTGTCATGGAAGTGCTCGTAGTAGAAGGTTTTAATGATACTAAAGATGAGTTTTTAGCCTTGAATGAAGCGTTTAAAATTATCCGCCCCGATAGAGTCGATATCAGCACTATAGATAGACCTCCCGCTCATAATGCAAAAGGCGTTAGCACTGCTATTTTGCACGAGTTATCTAGCTTTATAACTTCTGCACCTATAGCTCTTGCTAGCAGAAAAGGACTTGCCGATAAGCTTGATTTTAACCTTGATGAGCTAAGAAAGCTTTTAAAACTTCGCCCTCAAAGTAAATTCGATATAGAAAATAATTTTACTCAAAGCTCAAAGCTTGTATTGCAACAACTAATTAAAAATGGAGAGATAAAAGAGTTTGATTTAGCCGGATCCGCTTTTTATAAAATTAAGTAGAGACTATTTTTTAGCTTAAATTTCGGTTTTTTGCATTGTGTATTTTATTGATTTTTAAATTTATGTTATTTTATATTTTTGACTCATTTGACTCAAAAATATAATTTTTAAGTTTACTAAGTTAAATTTAGTGCTTTTTTATTGACAAAAATAGAACTTTTAGGTATAATTTCAATTCTTTTTTAATAATACATTTTTATTCCGGATTAGCTCAGCGGTAGAGTAGTCGGCTGTTAACCGATTGGTCGCTGGTTCGAATCCAGCATCCGGAGCCACTCTATTTTTCATTTCTAATAATATTAAAATAATTTAGTATAAATTACACATATAAAATTAAAATTTTAATAGCCTTGTAAATTTTATTTCAAATTCTGGAAATTTATGTTGAGCGATATAAATAGGGTTAATTATTGAAATGATGATTTTATAGATTTTTGGTTGCGAGAGAAGGACTTGAACCTCCGACCTTCGGGTTATGAGTTTTATGGACTTATTTTAAGTATCTATTAAGATGTATTTTGTAATGCTTGTATTATAAATAATACAAATTATTTAAAATTACTATATCAGTAAGGCTTGATGACGATTTATTTAATTCTGTCGATTTACTTTTCTAAAACAACTAATAGAAATAAATCTTTTTATATAAAAGAAGCTCTAAAGGATTATTTAGCTACTTTTGATAATAGGAAATATGAGTTAAATAACGATACTCTAAAATCTATCAATAATATAGAAAAGGTTGTAAATTTATCTAAAAAGTTTATCCCCTTTTTTTGTTTTGTAATGTAATTATATAATAAGTATACTTATTATATAATTAATAATATAATGTTTAATTATATTTATTTTAAATTAAGTAATTTTACATTATAATTAATAAAAATAAAAAAGGAAAAATATGAATAGAAATGTTTTTAAGTACTATCTTAGGATTAGCGGTTTAAATAAAAAGGATTTAGCTTCTATTTTGAATTTATCTTATGGTAGCGTAAACAATTGGGGTACTAGTACTCCTTACCCTGTTTGGCTACCTGTTTTCTTTGAATTATATATAAAAGCTAAAAAGTTTGATTCTATCGTTAAAATGCTTGAAGAATCTAAACTAACTAAGCAAGTTTAAATATAATTCGCTTTGCGGAGCAAAGTCGGGCTTATTCTCCCCGCTTCGCTTATGCAAGGCTTTTAGAGCAGAAAATAAGCCCTTTTTAACTAAAAAAACGAAGATAGCTCCTCTTGTCAATTTAATAAAAAACTCTCATCTTTAAGCTTAAGCGCAGCGAAAAGCATAAAGCCATACGTCAAAATGCCTTTTGGAATATCTAAAAATGATTTAATATTTTCAAATTTGAAATTACAAAAACAAAAGGATTGGTTGAAAAAACAAATTTATAAAATCGATGAAAAAACTGGCGAAATAAAAACTCTTTTGGATTGTTCTATGTCTGCAAATCTTAGTCCTAAGTATTATGCAGAGCTTAATAATAGAGTAAACACTATTCAAGATTTTTCATTTAATAAGGGTTTAAAATCATCATTTCTAACAATAACTTTAAATGGCTGTTTTCGCGATGCTCTAAATGGCGATTTTAGCCGTTTCAAGCCAAAAGATAGAAGTCTTTTGAGTTATGATTTTAAATATAAAATTATGTTTAGTCCTTATAGTATAGGTATAAAAGATTTAATTGATTTACTAAATTATCAATGGAATATTTTTGTTAAACGCATTCATACAAAATTTAAAGGGCTTGAAAAGTACTATATACGTGCATTTGAGCCACATAAAAGTGATGGAGTTCCGCATATTCACGCACTTTTATCTTATCCAGAATATGCTCATGAGTATATATATAAAACCTTTAAAGATATTTTTTACGCTCCACAAAATTTAAAAGTTAATTATCTCACCAAAGAACAAATCAAAAATGGCGAGATTAATGGTTTTCAATGGACTTTAAGTAATCCAACTGGATACGTTTTAAAATACATTAATAAAAGCTTTATTAATTTTGATAAAAATGATAAATTAGATCCGAATTCTGCTTGGTACATAAAATATAAAGTTCGCAAATTTCTTAGCTCACGTCACCATATTCCTTTATGGATATATAGAAAAATTAATTTCTTTTTTAAAGATTTTTACAATCTTTGCACTCTTCGCGATAATCCTGATTGGATTTGCGAGTGGAGTTATAAAGAGCAATATTTTCGACTTGAAAATATTGAAACTTCTGAAACTATATTTTTTGAAAATGGTGTTATAAAACATACTATTAAAGGTCATATTATCCATTTTTACGAAAAGGAGATTAAAAAACAAAATCCAACTCCTTATAAAATTTTTGATAATCCTATTATAAGAACTAAAAAAGAGTATAAATTTATTAATCTTAAAAATTTGCCTGTTTCTAGAATGAAGGATTATACTCTTATTACTTATTACAAAAATCTTGATACTTTTAATGCAAATTTGCAGCATCTCGCTTACGTAGAAAATTTGCTTATAAAACGTGGCTTAAGCTTTATAGTTGGTACAAAAAAGTTGCATAATCTTAACAACTTATTTGATGATGATTTTATTGAAAGGAACAAAAGAAAATATGATTTTTAATTTAACTTTAAATGATGTTTATTATAAATATTTTGATTACATTTATATAATTGTTGCAAAACATACTTTAGAAGTAGATATTAGCTATTTTAATAAACATATAAAAAATAATATAGGTTTAAGAGATATTAAGGATTTAACTTTTTTAGATTTACAACTTTTTTGTAATAATCTTATAAAACAAGAATATAAAATAAAAACTGTATATAATATACTTAGTAAGTTAAAAGTCGTTTTTAAATTTGCTATAAAACTTAAAATTATAGATTCAAATCCTGCAAGCGATGTTATTCTTCCTAAATATGATAATCGTAGATATTTTTCTTTTTCTGTTGAATTACAAGAAAAATATATAAAAACTATACGCGATAATAAAAGAGATTTAATAAGTAGAGATATTTTTATATTTTTGCTTCATGGTCGCAGATTCTCTGAAGTTTCTAAGTTAGAATTTAAATATGTTGATTTTGAAAATAAAATATATACTGTTCCTTGCAAAATTAATAAGGCTAAGCGTGATATGATTTATAAAATGACTGATGAATTATATAAAATATTACTAAAATATTATGAAAAAGCTAAAATAGCACAAAATACTAATAGCCCGACGGGCTTTATTTTTATAAATAGTGTTACAAATAGCCATTTTACCGACATTAGAAGGTCGTGGAAAAACCTTTTAAAAACAAATAATTTGCCTTATATAAGGTTACATGACATAAGACATCTTATCGGTACTTATTCTATAAATACTTTAAAATTACCAATTGAACATGTTCAGATCGCCCTAGGTCATACAGACATAAAAACAACTCAAAGGTATATTACTTCTAGTTGCGATATATCTAAAAATGTTATTGATAATTTTTTGAATTTAAAGTAGTTTTTATAGATTTTTGGTTGCGAGAGAAGGACTTGAACCTCCGACCTTCGGGTTATGAGCCCGACGAGCTACCACTGCTCTATCTCGCGACAAATAGAAGTTGGATGGGGTAAGAGGATTCGAACCTCTGAATGACTGGACCAAAACCAGTTGCCTTACCGCTTGGCTATACCCCAACCTCAAAATGAGCCGCTATTATATAATTTTTTTGCTTTTTTGTCAAGGTTTTTTTGTGAATATACATAATTTTATAAGTAAAATGAGCTGGATTTAAAATTATGGGTTTTTAGATATATTAAAAAAATAAGATTAGCGTAATAATATTAAAATATTAGATATATATAACCAAATTCATAAAAAGCATTATAGTCAAATGCGTATTGTATGCATATATAAAATAATTAAAATTAAACTTAAAATTTATAGTTTTTAATATATAATTGTATTTATATAGGACTAAATATGAATATATGGGATAGCAATTTATAAATTTAAATTTAATTAGTTACGTAAATACACATTTTATTATAATATTATAACTTTTATGTTAAATAAACACTTTTTTTTCTAATTATCTGCTACTATGTAAAAAATCATAAAGGATTTATGATGATTGTGTTAAAAATTTTATTGCAACTTAAGAGCGGTTTTCATCTAAGAAAAATGCCTGATTTTTTATTTAAAAATGTTAATTTGCCTCTTTTAAATAATGACGAGATTCCAAAATTTACTTATAACGAAGAGATAAATCCATATAGTTTTGGTTTTTTATATCCTTTAAAATTTAAAACAAAACTCTATGAAGCTGGAGATTTGTATAATTTAAATATAAAATGCAATTCAGATAGCGTTGCAAACCATATAAAGCAGGTGCTTACAAAAAATCTTAATAACGGTTTTGTTCTCATAGATATAGAAAAAAAGTTTATAAATAGATCATCTTATATACATAGTATCTATACGGCTAGTCCTGCGGTTTTTGCATTTTCAAATTTAGAAAATCAGTTTTGGACTATGAAAAATTCAAATTTAGATGCCCTTAAAACTCTTTGTATCGATGATTTGGTCAAGAAGTTAAAACATTTTGAGTCAAAAAATATAACCGCTAATTTAAATGATATATTATCGATAGAAATTTTATCAAATAAACCTCTTGTCTTTGAACATGAAAAACATACTGTTTTTTCTCACAAGATGAAGATATATTTTTCGCAAAGTAGTAGCGCCGGCGAGCTTTCAAAAGCTGCTATGAAATACTCAATAGGAGACAAAAACTATCTTGGATTTGGGTATTGCGTACGAGGTATGAGTGATTGATTTTGATATTTTAAATTTATAGATTAAGATAAATTAATTTTCGGTAGTGTTAAATTTAAGAGTGAATTTTGCCCTTTTTAGGGGCAAAATTCTTAATGGAGTTTAGACCAAATTTTCTTTTTCCAAAGTAGAGCAAATCCACCTAGTATCAAGAAATATATCATTATATATATACCTGTACTTTCGCGTTCTGCTTTTTTGCTATCTCCAGCTTCGTTCATATATGCCATAACTTGCTGTTGAGCTTCTTTATTTAGTCCTACACGAGGCATTGAAGTACCAGGCAACATCTTTTGAGTGTCATTAATAAAGTTATTTAGATAATCCACGCTTCTTGATCTTATATACATAGAAAGATCAGGAGGGGTTGTACCTAAATATGTTTGTATGCTCTGTTTATTGCCATTTGCAAATATGTTTGTATATTTCATATCATGACATCTTGCACAAGCATTTACAAATACGTCTCTATCGCTCATCTCTTTTGGAGCTATACTTTTAAAGTAAGCCACAAGGTCGGCTATTTCTTGATTCAGATCGCCGCCAGCACCCATAAACGGAGTCATAAGAAATGGTTGCTCATCGCTAAATTTATGGCTTAGTTTCAGTGCTAATACCGGATCTTTTATAAGTGCGGCTAGGAATTTTCCATCATATAGATATCCTATATCGCTAAGATCTGGAGGCGCTACTCCAAAACTTTCACTAGCTGTTTTGTCATCCATAGGAGCCGGCATATTTGCGGATTTTATCCCGTGACATGCATTACACCCGGCAGCAGCGATTAGTTCTTCTCCTGTTTTAGCACTGCCTTTTGCTAGATCAATAGAGTTTATATCCGCCCAGAAGTTGCTGTATTTTTCTAAATTTGCTTTAGCAGAGTCTAGTACTTTTTGCGCTGATTCTATGGCTTCTGGATTATTTCTTGATTTTGCAGTTTCTAGTGCAGCCTCAGCTTTAGCAACATCAACTTTTGCTAATCCTATATCTTCAGCAGCAAAATCGAAATTTGCAGGTTCTACATGCGGGTTCATAACTGAATGTGCATAAGGCTCAACTCCCCAGTAGATTACGCCAGTGACTATAACTACTACAATAAACGCCTTTAACTCTTTCATTTATTCCCCTTTCTTTCCATAATAGTAACAATAGGAAGTACTACTAAAAGCAATAGTAAATATGCTATAGAAGAGAAAAATCCTATCCAAGCATTAAATCCCGTTGGAGGAAGTTTTCCGTATACTGTTAGGATTATTAGGTCGATTATTAGCAGCCAAAACCATATAAAAAAGCCTTTTCTTTTATGTGCTGGAGCAACAACATCGCTTCTATCATAAAGAGGCATAAAAAATAGTGAAATACCAGCAAATGAAAATGCAAGCAATCCTATATCAGCAGCTTTTAAAGGTCCAATATCAAAGAAAAACCCACGTAAAATTTCATATTGCCATAAGAAATACCACTCAGGATATATATGAGGTGGAGTTTTTGCAGCGTTTGCCGGATCGAAATTTATAGGATCCATAGCAAAGCCGAAGTGGAAGCTTACTAAGTAGAAAAAGAATATCATAAAAAATGATATATACATAAAATCTTTACTTAAAAAATCTGGCCAAAATGCTATAACTTTTGATTCTTTTTTATTTCCATTTAGATATTTTTCTGCTTCAAGTTCAAAATCTATCTCTTCGCCTTCTAAGTTATTTACGTGAGGTATTCTTAAAGTATAAAAGTGGATAGCTATAACCATTATGATGACTATAGGAAGCAAACATACGTGCAGCATAAAAAATCTAGTAAGCGTAGGATCGCTAACCGCGTAATCGCCTCTTATCCATTCTACAACAGCGTCTCCAATGATCGGAATACCGCCAAATAGCTGAGTGATAACTTGCGCAGCCCAGTAACTCATTTGACCCCAAGGAAGCATATATCCGCTAAATGCTTCAGCTGAGAATATAAGGAAAAGCAACATTCCGCTTATCCATATCATCTCACGCCCTTTTTTATAAGAACCGTAATAAATTCCAACAAATGCGTGGATATAAAGAATTAAAAATATAACCGAAGCCGCTACTGCGTGCATATGACGCCATAGCCAACCATACTCAACTTCTTTCATGATAGTATAATTTACGCTATCAAATGCTAAATTTGCATCTGGTTTATAGTACATAACTAGCAGAAGTCCGGTTATAAATAATATAGTAAATAGTACCGTGAGTATAACACCCATAGCCCAAAGAAAATTTATATTTTTCGGAATCCAATACTGACCAGCAAGAACATTCCATAATTTCGTAATTGCGATTCTTTGATCAAACCAATCGCGAACGCTTGTAGCTTTTGTAATATGTGCCATTTTATCCCCCTTACGCTATGCCGACAAGTTTCTTGTATTCAGGACCTTCTTCGCCTAAAACAAGTTTTGTGCCGTCTATTTTAAATGGCGGGATATCTAATGGACGAGGTGGCGGTCCAAAAGTATTAACTCCGCTTGAGTCAAACTCTCCACCGTGGCACGCACATTTAAATATCTTATCGCTCGCGCTCCAGCTAGGAATACAGCCAAGGTGTGTGCAAAGCCCTATAGCCAACATATATTTATCTTCCCCGATAACTACATCTCTAGCCGGGTTTGCTTTCATCTGTGCATCTTTTTTGATGATGAAAATCGGTTTTTTACGCCACTCGACTTGACGGAACTCTCCGGCTTGCATAGGGCTTAAATCTACAATCGTAAATCCAGCTGCTTTTACGCTAGGAAGCGGATCCCAAGTCTTTTTCATACCAACAAGAGCAAAGACACCGCCTACTGCAGCAACGGCACCAAATGCCATGCCGATGAAATCCCGTCTTTCTTGCTTGTCTACAGACATTTCTTTCCTTTCAATTTGATTGATATATATTTTTTAATCAAATTTAAAAATATTTGATGAGTAAGTGGAGAGCTTAAATTTAAGTTTTTTATTTAGCATAATAGTTTGCTAAATAAAGAAGCGAAAACCACTTGACAACTTGTAATTTTATCATTTTAAAATTAAAAATTTATTTAACCGTATTAATTCACTCTTTTATGGGTATAAATTTATTATTCAATATTTTTTGTATTATTGTGAAGTTTTGTCTTTTTTATCAAAAAATGCGGTACAAGATGTTCATAATCTAAAAATAGCCAATAGAGTGAATTTGTTTAATCTAGGTCAAAAAAGATTTTTGCATACCATAACTCCTATAATCTAGGATATAGAAATCATACTAATTTACTTTGTTTTTTGACAATGATATTTTATGGCAATATGCAAAATATCTATGGCGGCCGGAGTTATACCGCTGATGTTCGAAGCCGCCGCAAGTGTCGGCGGAGCAAATTTATTTAGTTTTTCTACGACTTCGTTGCTTAGTCCACTTATGCTTTTGAACTCAAGACTCTTAGGAATTTTAATATCCAAAAGTCCTTTCATTTTTTCAACTTCTATTTGTTGTTGAGCTATATAATGATAGTATTTTGCCTCTGTTAATATCTGATTTAGCGATTTGTCATCTAAATTTAAGAAAAACTCGTTTAATTTGCGTAATTTTTCTATTGTAAAAGATTTTCTAGCGGCTATCTTTTGAAGCGGAACTTTTTCATTTATAATATCCTCATCTATGCTAGCTAGAAACTCTAAATTTTCCTTGTTTGGACTCATATCTTTTGTTAATAAGATCTCCATTCCTTTTTCTAAATTCGATTTTAACTTAAGCATCTCTTCGAAAGCCTCTTTTGGTAGCAATCCTACGTTGTAGCCATATTTGCTAAGTCTTAAGTTTGCGTTATCTTCTCTTAAAAGCAAACGATACTCGGCGCGACTAGTAAACATTCTATAAGGCTCTTTTGTGCCTTTTGTAACTAGATCATCTATAAGAACGCCGATATAACTCTCATCTCGTCGCAAGATCAGCGGCTCTCTCGTTTTTAAATTTAAAGCCGCATTTATACCTGCCATAAGTCCTTGAGCGGCCGCTTCTTCGTATCCGGTAGTTCCGTTTATCTGACCGGCTAGATAAAGACCGTTTATTTTTTTTGTTTCAAGAGTATGTTTGAGCTCTGTCGGAGAGACATAATCATACTCTATAGCATATCCGTGACGGACTATTTTGGCATTTTGAAAACCTTTTACTGAGCGAAGCATTTCGACTTGAGCATCATATGGTAAACTAGTTGAAAAACCATTTATATAGTATTCTGTAGCTTCTCGTGTTTGAGGTTCGATAAAAAGATGATGGCGCTCCCTATCTCCAAATCTATTTATTTTATCTTCGATACTTGGACAATATCTTGGACCTATACCTTCAATCTGACCTGTAAATAGCGGTGCTCTATCAAAATTCGAACGTATTATTTCATGAGTTTTCTCGTTCGTATAGGCGATGTAGCAAGGTAGTTGGGTTTTATTAAATTCTTTTGTACGAAAACTAAATGGAGTTGGATCTTGATCTCCATCTTGTCTTTCAAGTACGCTAAAATCAATACTTTTTGCTAAAACTCTAGGACAAGTTCCGGTTTTTAGCCTGCCCATTTCTAAATTTAAACTTTTTAGAGACGCGGAAAGAGATTTGCTGCTTAGTTCTCCGACGCGTCCGGCTTCAAGTTTATTGAATCCAACATGGATAAGTCCGTTTAAGAAAGTTCCTGTTGTTATAATGAGTTTTTTTGTGCCGTAGTTATTATCAAGGTGGGTTTTTACGCCGATTATGTTATTATCTTTTGTTAAAATCTCTGTTGCGATCTCTTGAGTAACCTCTAAATTTGGAGTATTTAACAAAAGATTTCTCATATAAACTCTATATCTATCCATATCGATTTGCGCTCTGCTTCCGCGCACGGCCGGACCTTTGCTCTCATTTAAAAGACGAAACTGAATTCCGCAAGCATCTGTAGTAAGCCCCATTTGACCGCCGAGCGCGTCTATCTCTTTTACTAAATGACCTTTTGCAAGACCTCCTATTGCAGGGTTGCAGCTAGCAGCTCCGATTTGCTCGGCTAGTATGGTTATAAGCAGAGTTTTAGCACCCATTTTTGCAGCTGCTAAAGAAGCTTCTATACCAGCGTGTCCGCCGCCTACAACTATTACATCATAATTCATAATTTCAAACCTTGTTATTTGTTGGAGTCAGGGATTGTATCAAATTTAGAGTAAAAAAAGTATAAATTTCGTATAATTGCTACATTAAATTTAGGATAAATTATGTTTAATGGATTGATCAGGGAGATAGCTGAGGTTATTAAATTTGATGGAAAAACATTAACTCTTAAAGCGAACTATAAGCCAAATTTAGGAGATAGCATTGCCGTAAACGGAGCTTGTTTGAGTGTGACTAGCGTGAGCGAAACCGGATTTAGCGTAGAGCTTAGTAGCGAAAGTAAAGAGCATTTGGCACTGCAAAACTATAGAGGAAAAGTACATATAGAGCCTGCTATGAAACTATCTCATAGGGTTGATGGACATCTTATGCAAGGTCACATTGATGCCGTTGGAGAGATAATAAAAATTGAAACATTGCAAAGCGGAACGAATTTCTACATAAAACTTCCCTCAAACGTTATGCATCTTGTTTCAAACAAAGGCAGTATAGCAGTTGATGGCGTGAGTCTTACGATAAATGAAGTTTTTAAAGATAGTATAAGGCTTACGATTATTCCATTAAGCTTGAAAGATAGTCTTTTTGGCGAGTTTAAAGTCGGTCGTAAAGTAAATGTAGAAACCGATCTTTTGGCTCGTTATGCAGATAGAATTTTATCTATGAAAGATAAAAAAAACAGTGGCGATTTATCGTGGCAAGAGGCGGATTTTTATGCTAGTTTGTATTGATGGTAATGATGTTTTAGCCGGATTTAGCACCAAAGATGGTGGTGTTTCAAGCGGCATTTATGAAAGTTTGAATTTGGCTACTCATGTAGGCGATGATATAAAAAACGTGTTTGAAAACAGAGAAATTTTAAAACAAAAAATCGGTGCGAAAAAGCTTATTTTTATGGATCAAATTCACTCTGATATAGTTTGTGAGATATCTAGCATTGATGATGAAATTTCTCCTTGTGATGCTATTATTACTAAGCTGAAAAATGTGGCATTATGCACTATTACGGCTGATTGTTCGCCTGTTCTTGTTTATGATAAATTCACAAAAAAGATAGCTGCTATCCACGCAGGTAGAGCCGGAGTAGTCTCACACATAGTTTCAAAAACTATCAAAAAAATGGGTTCGGAATCACTAAATTTAAAAGTGATAATCGGTGCAAATATAAGCGGAAATTGTTACGATATAGGGGATTTGGATTTGGGAGAGTTTAACAAATTTAAAAATAAAACTAAATTTGATATGAATGCAGCATTAAAATACGAACTTGATAGTTTGGGCGTGAGAGATTATGAGTTTAGCGGGATTTGCACCCATTGCGACGAGAGATTTTTTTCATATAGAAAAGACGGCGTAACCGGTAGATTTTGTGGATTTATAATGCTTAAGGATGGATTATCATGATAAGTGCGTACAAAGAGTTTAAACAAGAAGATCTAGAGTTATACAATATATCTTTAAACGCGAAAAAATTCAGTGTGGATTTTACCTCAAATATGCGGATTTTAGAGATTTTATTTGCTCCAAGAGAGATTATTATAGATGAGTCAAATTTAGAAAAAATAGCTGAAATTTTTACTGCTTTAGAAGAGATAAGAGATAATTCTCAGCTAAGCAAGTAGCTCTAAATTTAAACTAATTTTTATGAAATAATAAGCTTGATTTAGATAAAATACGAACTTCATTTCACATGTGCTAATCCTTTTTTAGTTGTGGTAAAAACGCCACTAAGGAGCACAGAGGAAGAAACTAAATATTTTTTAAGGAGAAACTCATGGTTACTATGAGAGATTTATTAGAGTGTGGTGTGCATTTTGGCCACCAAACAAGACGCTGGAATCCAAAGATGAAAAAGTTCATTTTTGGTGAGAGAAAAGGTATTTATATAATTGACCTTCAAAAGACTATAAGATACTTTAGATATACATATAACATTGTTAGAGACGCTGCAGCTGAGGGTAAAACCGTATTATTCGTAGGAACTAAGAAGCAAGTGGGCGTTGCTATAAAAGAATACGCCGAAAAATGCGGAATGCCATATGTAAATCACAGATGGCTTGGCGGTATGATGACAAATTTTGGAACAATTAAACAATCAATAAGAAAATTAGAAGTTATAGAAGCCATGGAAGAAGACGGCTCTATAAATTTACTTACTAAAAAAGAAGCTTTGATGCTAAGACGCAAAAAAGAGAAGCTTTTAGCAACTTTAGGCGGTATTAGAAATATGAAAAGCCTGCCTGATATGGTTTTTGTTATAGATACCGTAAAAGAGAAAATTGCAGTTGCTGAAGCAAATAAATTAAGAATGCCGGTCGTTGCTCCTATAGATACTAACTGCGATCCTGATATAGTTGATTTTCCAATTCCGGGAAATGACGATGCTATAAGAAGCGTTCAGCTATTTTGTCAAGAGATGGCTGAGGCTATAAACGAAGGAAAAGCTTTGAGAGACCAAGACGAAGCAGAGCAAGTAGAGCCAGTAAGTCAAGAGGAAAAAGACGAAGTAGTAGCTGAGGCTATGAGCGAAGCTGACTTTGAGGAGCAATAATGGAAATAAGTGCAAGTATGGTAAAAGAGCTTCGTGAAAGTACCGGAGCCGGTATGATGGACTGCAAAAAAGCGCTTCAAGAATCAAACGGAGATATGCAAAAAGCAGTTGATATATTAAGGGAAAAAGGTCTTGGCAAAGCGGCTAAAAAAGCTGATCGTTTAGCGAGCGAAGGACTTGTCAGCGTAGTCGTAAGTGAGAATAATAAAACTGCAACTATAACTGAGATCAACTCAGAAACGGATTTCGTAGCTAAAAATGCGACTTTTGTTGATTTAGTTAAAAACACTACCATTCATGTTCAAACAAACTCTATAAATACGGTTGAAGAGCTAAAAGAGAGTTCTATTAATGGTGTTAAATTTGAAGAGTATTTTCAAAGCCAAATCGCAACTATCGGCGAGAATTTGGTTGTAAGAAGATTTGAAACTATAAAAGCAGCAAAAGGTGGCATCGTAGCTGGATATATCCATTCAAATAGTCGTGTTGGTGTTTTAATAGGCGCAGCTTGCGACAGTGAAGAAACAGCAGCGAAAATTCATGATTTTTTAAGAAATCTTTGTATGCACGCAGCTGCTATGAAACCTCAAGTTATAAGCTACAAGGAGTTTGATGCCGATTTTGTAGAAAAAGAGTATCTAGCACTTAAAGGCGAGCTTGAAAAAGAGAATGAAGAGTTGGTTCGTCTTAAAAAACCGCTTCACAAAATTCCTGAGTTTGCCAGTCGCGCTCAATTAACAGATGATATCATAGCAAAAGCAACTGAGAATTTAAAAGCGGAGCTTAAAAAACAAGGCAAACCTGAGGCTATCTGGGATAAAATTTTACCCGGACAAATCGATAGATATATAGCAGATAATACTCAACTTGATCAACGCCTTACTCTTTTAGGACAGTTTTACGTAATGGATGATAAAAAAACAGTAGAGCAAGCCATTGCGGATGAGGCTAAAAAAGTAGGCGGAAAAGTAGAAATCGTAAGCTATGTTCGCTTTGAAGTAGGTGAAGGTTTAGAGAAAAAAAGTGAAGATTTTGCAGCTGAAGTAGCAGCTCAAATGGCTTAATAATGCTAAAAGCGGTAAATTTATCTCATAAATTTGATTATCCGCTTTTTAATGATTTAAATTTAGAAATTTTTCCTTCTACCACGACAGCCATAACCGGCGTGAGCGGTAGCGGGAAATCTACTATCTTGCACATTCTTTCCACACTTTTAAAGCCTGTTGGCGGTGAAGTTATATATAATGAAAAATCGATTTATAATATAAATGAAAGTGAACTTTTAAAAATTAGAAGGCTTGATTTTGGGATAATTTTTCAAGCACATTATCTTTTTAAAGGTTTTAACGCTTATGAAAATATCGAACTTGCAAATATCTTAAGTGGACATAAAATCGACACCGAGCTTTTAGAAAAATTAAAAATAGACCACGTGATAAACCAAAAAATCGGCGAACTTAGCGGCGGACAGCAGCAACGAGTTAGCATAGCAAGAGTTATGAGCAAAAAACCGCGTATCATATTTGCAGACGAGCCAACTGGAAATTTGGATAAAAATACGGCAAACGAAGTTATGAATGTTATATTTGATTATGTTAAAAATGAAAATGCGGCTTTGGTGTTAGTAACTCATGATGAAAGCCTTGCAAGCAGATGTGATGATATTTTTTTGCTGCAAGACTTTAAATTAAATAGGGTTTGTTCACATTGAAATACTTATCAAATATCATATATATCGGTAAAATAACTAAAATTTATAAGATATATTTGCCATAAAATTTCTAGGTGTACCGGGCATTGCCGAACTTCTCCAGTATTTTTTATCAAATAAATTCTGCACGGCGAAGCTTAAATTTAGATTTTTATAGTTATAGCCGACTAGAGCATCATATCTAGTAAAACCATCTAAATTTATCTCTTTTCCATCGCTGCTATAATAAAATTTTTTAGACGAATGTACTGCGCCAATCTCCGCATATAGATCTTTGATAGGTATGTATCTTATAAATACATTTGTATTAAAATTCCCTGTTCCACTTAGGTGACGACCTTCGTTTAAAGGATTTTGTTTATCTTTTTTTACTCTAGCTTTCATAAAACCAACCGAGCTTCTTATATAAACATTGTCTGATATTTTACCGATCGCACTAAATTCCACGCCTTTAGACTGTTCTTTACCTCTAATTGCGTATGTGAACGGATCATTTATCGGATCTGGTCTATATCTTATGTTGTAATGCTCTAGCACATAAGTTGATAGAGTTGTACTTATAGAGTTATTTAACCAGTCGCTTTTTATACCTACTTCATATTGCTGTGAGTTTTCAGGTTTTGTATTAAATCCTTTTGGATCAGTTGTGGTAGATATACCAACATAACCATTGCCTCCATATGGAGAAAAACTTTTATTATACGCGGCGTAAGCTGTGTGCTGAGAATTTATATCATAAACTAATCCATAATTATAGCTGAAATTGTCTCCTTTATACTCATTGCTTTTATTCTTGATATCTTTTGAACTAAATTTATACTCGTCTAGCCTACCTCCTAAAGCAAATTTTAAACTATCTGTGATATAAAATAACTCTTGCACAAATACTCCGTGATTCGTGGCTTTATGCTTGTTGCTAATGCTTGCTGCTGGAGTATTTATCCTGCCCCAACTTATTCGCGGACTAAATGGATCTATATTTTGATTTCTTTTTATACCAATTAGCGGCTCTCTTTTTTCTATTTGGAAATCATAGCCTAAAAGTAGTTTATTTCTTTTTTCAAATGTGTCAAAGTCGAAATTTGCGCTAATTGAATTTAAAAACGTGCTATTATCTGTATTTTGCCAAGCATAACTTTGAGATAAAAGTTTAGTTTTTGGGTCGTATTTACCACCAAAATAGTGATCAAAGCTTTGATTAGCTTTTCTGTAAGCCAAAACCCATTCAATATACATTTTGTCGCTAAAATCATAATTCAGTTTTGATCTATACATTTGCAGTCTATCTTCTACAATGTCCCCTTGCCTAGCAAAAGTTTTTTTGTAGTCTATACCCATTTGTTCATACACGTCTTTGGTCGGTCCTCTGTCTGGAACTCTTTTTGCGTAATCATAAGTATATTCCAAAAGGTGGCTAAAATTATCTTTATAATAGATAATACTAGGCGATATCATTTTACTTTTTTCTTCTATATAATCTCTATAAGAGTTGCTATCTCTTAGATCTCCAACCACTCTGGCTGCAAAATTTTCATTGAATACATGATTCATGTCTAGTCCAAAGTATCTATTATCGTATGATCCATAACCTACGGTGGCCAAGCTTTTAGAGTTAAAATTTGCCACTTTGCTTACCATATTTATGACTCCACCGCCCGCACCTCTTCCATATAATACGGAATTGGGTCCTTTTAATATCTCTATCCTCTCGATATTTGCCGTACTTCTTCTAACTTGTCCGCTATCTCTAACACCGTCTCTATAGATATCTCCGGCATCTGCGTTGAAGCCTCTGACAAAAATGTTGTCTGCTCTCATATCATAAGTCGTGTCTATCCCTGCAGTCCCTTCAAGGATCGAGCTAAGGTCGTTTTGTCCATAACTTTTATTTCTACTGATATCTAATATATCTATAGTTTGAGGCGTCTCTTTTAATAACAAGTCTGTTCTGCTTCCTTGAGCTCTATCGTAGCCTACGTAACCTTTTAGAGTATCGACGTCTGACTTACTTTCTATCTTAGTGGGTGGCAATGTTGCATTGTATTCATCATTTGCAAATATAACCACCACCGCTAAAATACTAAAAAATACGAATTTTTTCATTATTTATATCCTGATTATGAATTTCAAAATATAATATTGTATCAGAAATATATAAAATTATTATTAAAATAATTTATATTATTAAACTATATTAACTGGACAAGAATGTAATTATCTTTAAAAATAATATTAAATTTAGACCAATTTAAGTAAAATATCAATCATAAAATCAAAAAGTTTGGATATGGAATTTGTAAATTATCTAGGTCAAAATAACGTAGTTACATTTTTTTTGCTTCTTGTAAGAACAGGTGCGCTTATGGTTTTTTTCCCGTTTTTTAACCATATGCAAATTCCTGTCATTATAAAAGCGGCTCTTTCGTTTATGTTTGCTATATTTTTATTTCCTCTTGCTCATGCGCCGGTCGGTCTTGAAAATTTGAGTGTAGAATATCTGATTTTAGAAACATTTTCGGAGTTGATGTTTGGTATGTGTGCCGGAGTGCTTTTAATGCTTGTATTTGGTGCTTTACAGCTAGCTGGAGGACAAATTTCTATGATTATGGGATTTTCTATGGCAAGCGTGATCGATCCGCAAAGCGGAGTTAATATGCCTCTCATCTCAAATATGCTAAATTTTATCGTATTATTAGCATTTTTACTTTTTGATGGTCACCATATAGTGCTACAATTTATAGCTTATTCACTACAATTTATCCCTTTAGGCGGCTTTTATCCCGACGAAAATATAGTGAAATACACTGCAAAAGGCGTGATAAATTTATTTTTATTTGGATTTATCATATCGTTTCCTATATTAGCTTTATCATTGTTAGCCGATCTTATTTTTGGAATGCTTATGAAAACTATGCCTCAGTTCAATCTTCTTGTAGTCGGTTTTCCTATCAAAATCGCAATTGCTTTTGTAGTTATTATGGCTATTATTTCAGCTATGGTTAAGTTATTTACATCGCTTATGATGCAAGTTTTAAATGATTTGCCTGGTTTATTTTTTTAAATAAAGCTATTAATAATGAAAAATAGCGTAAAATATTGAAAAAAGATTCCATAAGGAGCTATAATGAAAGTTGTTTTACTTAATGATAATCCAGCAGTGTCGCGCCTAGTAAATGTAAGCCTTGCAAAACTCGGTTATGAGTTTATAGAGGTTGCAGATACCGATAGTATTAATGGCGTGGATTATGATCTACTTATTTGCGATAGCGCTCTTTTTGATGAAAATAGTAACTACTCTTTATATGCAAAAGATATTTTATATCTAGTCCCTAGAAATTATGAAAATATATCAGGAAAAAATGTACTTGAGAAACCGTTTTTGCCAACTGACTTTATTGATGTTGTAGAAAATATATTAAAAAAACCTCTGCCTTATATGGGCGATAAAACAGATGATTCAAATTTAAATAATCATAAAAAAGATATAAATGATGAAGATAATGTAAAACTTGGAAATGAATTTGGAGAGCTAAGAGATATAGATGATATAGATTTTAGTAAACATTTAAATGATGAATTGCTTGACGCAAATAATTTGGATAGTGAATTACTTGATAATCTTGATCATACAGACGATCATAAAAATTTAGACGAACAGCCAATAGACGAAGAAATTGATACTAATGAATTTGTCGATGATTTAGCTTTTCAAACCAATGAACAAGACGCAGATAACGAACAAAAAAATAGCGCACAAGACGATGAAATCATGCCATCTAGCGAAGATTACGAAGTAGAAGATAGCATTAAAGAGATCACTCAAGATGAATTAAAAGATGCTATAAAAGAGACCGGAGATACGCAAAATATAGATAATATATCTAGCTTTGATGATGATTTGAATTTTAAAAATGACGTTATAGACGAGATGAATAATGAATCAAATTTAGAAGATGACGTTAGTGAGAATGCGAATTTAGATAATGATGAAAAAGAAGAATTTACTGAGATAAAAAGCGATGAGCTCGATGAGCTTAGTAGTATGATAGAAGAGATCGATAATATGCCTATAGATGATATAGATAAAGCGGAAAATGAAGATGAATATATGAATTTAGATGAGCAACCAAGTGACATAACAAGCATAGACGAAGCTCTAAAAGAGATCGATAATGTAGACGTAGCCGATAACTTAGACGAAATGCAAAACATTACTGAAATAGAAAATCAAAGTGAAAATTCAGATGGCGATTTAGAGGAATTTACAGACGATATTATTGAGACTGAAAATTCAGATAAAAATATGGACGCAATACAAAACAGCGTTGAAACCGATAAAGTAGATGAAAATTCAATTAATAGTTTAGATGAAATTACAAGTCATAGTGATGAAGTGAATGTTTTGGAAAATGAAATATCGGTTAACGAGTCTGATAATGATGAACTTGAAGATATAAATGAGAATACTATAGTAGATGAAGCATCTTTACAAAATGACGCTGTGCATGATGAAGATTTAAGCCAAGAATCAGTTAGCATTAACAGTCATGAAGCTACAAATATAGATGAGATAAGCGAAAAAGATATCAAAACGGCATTAAATGAAGAAATAAGCCGAAGTTCAGATGATGTTAAAGAAGCGCCGGTATCTAAAATTATTGATGATAGTGAGCTAAAAAGTGAATTAGCTAAGAAAATCAGTGAACAGATAACGGAGTCTTTAAACTCAAGTACTATAAAAGATGCATTAAAAGATATGAATATAAAGATAAATATAAGTTTTGAGGAAAAGGCGTGAGCGGACAAATTTTGATAATAAGCGGACCTAGTGGAAGTGGCAAAAGTACGCTGCTAAGTAAGCTTATGCGAGATTTTGATAATATATATTTCTCGATCTCAAGCACCACAAGATCTATAAGAGATGGCGAAAAAGATGGAGTGAATTATCATTATATAAGTGAAGATGAGTTTAAAACCGGTATAGAAACAGCTAAATTTTTAGAATGGGCTTATGTGCATAAAAATTACTATGGAACTAGCCTTGAACCGGTTGAAAAAGCTTTAAAAGATGGAAAAATAGTAATTTTTGATATCGATGTTCAAGGATTTCATTTGGCTATGAAAAAGTATCGCGAGATCATAACATCGGTTTTTGTAACTACAAAAGATAGAAATGAGCTAAAAAGACGTCTTGAGATCAGAGATGCTGATTTAAAAGATGCTATAGAAAATAGACTATTTAATGCTGCAACCGAGATGGGACACATAAACGAGTATGATTATCTGATTATCAATGATGATCTTGATAGGTCATATTCTAGTTTAAAATCTATCTTTGAAACTATGAGCGTAAAAACAAAAAATTATGATATAAACGCCGTGATAGACAGCTGGAACGTTTGCTAAATTTATAAATTTGTGTTAAAATATTTAAAATTAAGGAGATAATATGGGTAGTTTTAGTATGGGACATTGGCTGATAGTTCTTGCCATTATAGTGTTATTATTTGGCGCTAAAAAGATACCAGAGCTTGCAAAAGGCGTTGGAAAAGGTATTAAAACATTTAAAAAAGAGATGGAGGATGAAACTCCGGTAGAAAAAATAGAGAAAGCAGATAGCGAAACCCAAAGTACAAAACAAAACGAAACAACAAAGAACGTTTGATGAAAAACAGTGTTAAGAGCGAAATTTATAGAGTTTTGGGGCGTGATTTTATCCTTGAGAAGCCAAAGGATAAAAATCTTGCTCATTACGCAACTCCTTTCGCATTTTCTCTTGCTAAAGAGTTCAAAAAATCACCCGCAATTATAGCTTCCCAGCTTGCACTTAAATTTGAAAATCATGAACTTTTTGACGTTTTTAGTATAAACGGATATTTAAATTTTAAATTAAAAGGTGAGTTTTTAAATTCTCTTGCAAATAACGCTTTGAGTCTTGCAGAGAGTTTTGGAAGCAAAAAACCCCAGAGTCAAAAAGATATTTTTATCGAATATATCAGCGCAAATCCGACCGGACCTCTTCATATCGGACACGTAAGAGGAGCAGTGTACGGCGATACGTTAGCTAGAGTAGCAAGGCACATTGGACTTGATGTTTTTACTGAGTACTATATAAATGACGCAGGAAATCAGATAGATTTGCTTGGGATTTCTATAAGTCTTTTTGCGCGCGAAGCCTTGTTCAATGAAAATGTACAGTATCCAGATAAATACTACAGAGGTGAATATATCGAAGATATTGCTAAGCTTGCTCTTGGTAAATTTGGAAAAGATATCTTTTATGACGAGAGTAGAAATCTCGAACTTGCGGAATTCGGTAAAGATGAAGTTTTGAAGATTATCAAAAAAGATCTGCAAGACGTTGGCATTTTTATAGAGAGTTGGGCTAGTGAAAAATCACTTTATGATGAGCTTGAAGGAACGATAAAAAAGCTTGCCTCAAGCGGACAGATGTATGAAAAAGACCAAACTACTTATATAGCTTCAACTATGCTTGGAGATGATAGCGATAGAGTTGTTATAAGAAGTGACGGCAGACCTACTTATTTAGCTGGAGATATAGTTTATCATGATGCTAAATTTAAAAAAGGATATAAACATTATATTAATATTTGGGGTGCTGATCACCACGGATACATAGCTCGCATTAAAGCAGCTATAAATTTTCTTGGATATGACGAGAGTAGACTTGAAGTAATTTTAATGCAGATGGTGAGTTTGTTAAAAGAAGGCAAACCGTTTAAGATGAGCAAACGAGCTGGAACTAGTGTACTTATGAGCAATATATTAAGCGAGATAGGAAGCGACGCTCTTAGATTCATATTTATCTCAAAAGCAAATACAAGTAGCCTTGAGTTTGATATAGACGAACTCAAAAAAGAAGATAGCTCAAATCCTATATTTTACATAAATTACGCTCATGCAAGAGTAAATCAAGTATTCGCAAAAGCAAGTAAGCTTCCAAATGACGTGGTAGGTGCCGATCTCTCAAATTTAGATGAGAGTGGTAAAAATTTACTTTTTGAAGCACTTATTTTGCCTGAAGTACTAGAAGACGCCGTTACTTCAAGATCGCTTCATAAAATACCTGAATACCTAAAATCTTTAAGTGCTAGTTTTCATAAGTTTTATAATGAAAACAGAGTAGTAGGAAGTAAAAACGAAGATGAACTTTTAAAGCTATTTAGCGTGGTCGCTCTTAGCATCAAAGTAGCTTTAAATTTGATCGGTATTAAAGCAAAAGATAAGATGGAACATTGAGTTTATATATAGCAGCTAGCTTACTTTGAAGAGCGGTTGCTATGCCTATAAACTCAGAATCTTCTTGTTTTTTTGTGTGAAAAATAATGCTTAAATCTCTTGTGAATTTGATATTTTTGATTTTTATCTGATATAGCGTTTTTGGGATGCAAAATCTCGGCAAAACGCTAAAAAACTCACTTTTTTCTAAACATTTTTTGATAGATTCAGTGGAGTTAAGCTCTAAGGCTATATTTATATTGACTCCGTTTGGAATTTTTGTTAAAAATGTCTGTCTAGTGCCCGACCCGTCTTCTCTTAAAATCCATTTTTTATCTGATATTTCATCTATATAGCACTCTTTATTTTGATAGTTTTTATCTGCGCAAACTACTATTAATTCATCTTCGCAAATCTTTAATTTAGATATATTTTTATTGTGAATATTGCTCTCTATAAAACCAAGATCGCATTTGTGATTTAGTATATTATCTACTATTTTAGCCGTATTTTTTATGCTAAGAGTCATATTAAATTTGCCTAAAAGATCATTCAAAACAGTTGGCAAAAGATAGTTTCCGATATTTTGACTAGATAATAGGTTTAAATTTAAAAGTCCGTTATAACGCATTTTGATTTCTATATTTTTTAAATTTAAATATACGGGTAAAATTTGTTCATAAAAAGCCTTTCCTTTTTGATTTATTATAAGATTTTTTCCTATTCTATCAAATAAATTTCCATTTAACGAGTTTTCAAGCTCTTTTAACGAGTTTGAAAGAGCAGATTGAGATATATCAAATTCCTTTGCGGCAAGACTAACATTATTTAGCTCATAAAGCTTCAGAAAATGCTCTATTTGTTTTATAGTCATGAGATATCCTTATATAAGAAATATATCATTATAACATAAAAAATATATTTTTTATATCAAAAGGTATTTAGGTATAATTGCGATAAAAAAGGAAGATATATGACACATCATAAAAAAATTTATCAAAAAAGACGTATTCAAGCGTGGATATTTATCTGTTTGCTTAGTAGTTTTGCTTATATTTTAGCTAGTACAAGTTTTTTTACTAAATTTGGTATATCTGCGCTTATTATAGCTGTAGTTTTGGGTACATTTTTTGGGAATATGGCTCATTCACTTGTTACTCTTGTGAGAAAAAGCGGAGTTTTGTCTATTTGTACAAAGCAGATTTTGCGTCTCGGGGTTATTTTGTATGGATTTAGAATAACTCTTAATGATGCACTTAGCATCGGTATCGGAGGAATCGTTTCGGCTGCGATTGTGGTTTTTAGTACATTTTTGATAGGTTATTTTGTCGGCATAAAGCTCGGATTAGATAAAAAATCAGCAGTTCTCATTAGCTCTGGATCAAGTATATGCGGAGCAGCAGCTGTTTTAGCTACCGAAAGTATAGCAAAAGGCGGTGCAAACCGTGTTGGAGTAGCTGTTTGCACTGTTGTTGTATTTGGTAGTTTGGGAATGTTTTTATATCCTTTAATTTATGGTTTTGGTTTTAGCGGATTTAGCGAAGTGCAAGCCGGATTTATGAGCGGAGTTAGCTTGCATGAAGTAGCACACGCAGTAGCAGCTGGAAATGCTATAGGAAGTTTGGCATCTGATAACGCTGTTATAGTGAAGATGTTAAGGGTTTTGATGTTGGTTCCTTTTCTTATATTTTTGTCTATTTTTAGTGCATTTTTCATAGGAGATAAAAGAAAAAGTAGTTTAAAAAGCTCTTTTCCATATTTTGCAGTCTGGTTTTTAGTAGCTTTAGTAGTCGGTTCGCTTCCGTTTTTTCCTAGAGAGTTTGCCTCTGTTTATATAAATACAGCCGATACATTTATGTTGTGTGCTGCTATGGGTGCTCTTGGTCTTACTATCACGAAAAATGCGCTTAAAAATAGTGGCAAACTTCCGTTTATTCTTGCTTCCGTATTATTTATTTGGCTTATATTTATAGGATATATTTTATCGAAATTCTTTGGATGATTTGGGTATTTTACCCAAATTTCTATTTTTTTAACTCTTTTAAAAACTCTTCAATGTTGTATTTAGTTCTATAAGTTTCACTCATAAGATGTATCATGATATCTCCTAGATCTATCACGGTCCAATCATCGCTGCTCTCAACACCTAAAAACTCTTCTCCGATAGGTTTTAACTCCGTTTTTAAATCGTCTAAAAGCGCGTAAGCATGGCGTCCCGTAAGAGTTGTGGCTATGATGACGAATTTAGCTAGATAATCTTTGTTTTGCATATCTATAATTTCAATATTTTCCGCTTTTTTTTCATCAAGTAATCTTGTAATTTTTTCTATTCTATCTTGCATTTTTTTCCTTGTAAAATTTAATAACATCTTCAAGTACGGCTTTAGGAACCTGGCAGAAGTCAAGCTCATTTCTAACTTTTGTTGATGAGATTTTAACATTTATATTTAGTTTTTGCAAATTTGAAGGAATTTCGATATCGTCTCTTGAAGCTACTACGAAATTCACTAGCTTTTTTAGTACTTTGAATTTATACCATTTTTCTAAATTTATAAGTTGATCTGCACCGATAATGAGATAGACAATATCCGGATTATAAATTTTCTTAAAATGCAACACACTCTCTAAACTAGGCACGGCTCTGTTTTGCTCTATCTCAAATTTACTTATTTCAACTTTATCTAAATTTTGCCAAAGGGCTTCACACCAAACAAGGCGTTTTTTAGGGTCTGCGCCGAATTCTGTTTTGAATGGATTTAGATATGTTGGTATGATTATTAATTTATCTATTTTCAAATTTAAAAGAGCAGCTTTTACTATGGCGTCATGAGCATTATGCGGCGGGTCAAAACTTCCGCCAAAAATTGCAATATTCAATTTTTTTTAACCTTTTTTTTAGTAAAATTAAGTCTAATTATACCCAAAAAAGGAATAAAATGGCACTTAAAATTGCAATCAATGGTTTTGGAAGAATCGGTAGATGTGCTGCAAGAATTATTTTGAACAGTTCTGAGTATGAACTTGCTATTATAAATGATACGGCAGAGCGAAATATGACTAGATATCTGCTAAAATACGATACCGTTCATGGTGAGTTTGATAAAGAAGTAAATGTTATAAACGATGATTATATCGAAGTAGAAGGCAAAAAAATAAGAGTTTATTCTACTAGAGATATAGGAGAACTTGATCTAAACGGTATAGATGTAGTTTTAGAATGTACCGGAAAGTTTTTAACCACTGAAAAATGCGAAGCTTATTTAAAACAAGGTGCTAAAAAAGTAGTTATGAGTGCACCTGCAAAAGACGATACTCCTACTTTTGTTTTGGGTGTAAATTCAAATACTTATAAAGGTGAAAAAATAATATCAAACGCTAGCTGTACGACAAATTGTTTGGGTCCGGTTACTAGAGTTTTGGAAGATTTATACGGTATCCAAAAAGGTCTTATGACTACAATTCATGCTTATACGAACGGTCAAAGTTTGGTAGATGTAAAGTGCCGTGATTTTCGTCGCAGCAGAGCAGCCGCGCAAAATATAATCCCTACTAGCACAGGCGCGGCAAAAGCTATGAAACTTGTTATGCCGAGTTTAAATGGCAAACTTCACGGACAAAGCGTTAGAGTTCCCGTACCAAATGTTTCTATGGTTGATCTTACTGCGGTTTTGGGTAAAAGCGTTAGTAAAGAAGAGCTTAACGAAGCTTTTATAAATGCTAGTAAGACAAGCTTAAAGGGCATTATGGCTGTTGATTTTGATGAGAGAGTTAGCAGTGATTTTAACTCTTCAAGCTACTCAAGTATAGTTGCAGCGGATCTTACTCAAGTAATTTGCGGCGATATGATAAAAATCATGGCGTGGTATGACAATGAGTGGGGTTATACTTCAAGACTTATAGAGATGGCTAAATTTATAAGCGAGAGATGATATGAGCGAAATAATTTCCATAAAAGATATAAATTTTAAAAGCGGCAGCAAGGTTTTCGTAAGATGCGATTTTAATACTCCTATGGATGAGTTTTATAATATCACGGATGATAGAAGGATTCGCTCGGCTATTCCTACTATCAGATACATTTTAGATCAAGGTTGCTCGGTTATACTTGCAAGCCATCTGGGTCGTCCTAAAAACGGTTATGAAGAGAAGTTTTCTTTGCTTCCCGTAGCAAAGAGACTTAGCAGACTTATTGATCGCGAGATAATATTTGCTAATGATGTTGTTGGAAACGATGCAAAAACAAAAGTAGCAGCTTTAAAGCAAGGTGAAGTACTTTTACTAGAAAATATTCGTTTTGAAAAAGGTGAAACAAAAGACGACGTAGCTTTAGCAAAAGAGCTTAGTGAGTATGCAAATTACTATGTAAATGACGCATTTGGAGTTTGTCATAGAGCGCACTCTTCAGTGCATGCTATAACTAAATTTTATGATGAAGAGCATAGAGCGGCTGGATTTTTACTGATTAAAGAGATAGAATTTGCCAGAAATTTGATAAAAAGACCTATTAGACCTTTTGTAGCTGTTGTTGGAGGAAGTAAGGTCAGTGGCAAGCTTCAAGCACTTACAAATTTACTTCCTAGAGTCGATAAACTCATCATAGGAGGTGGTATGGCATTTACTTTTTTAAAAGCAATCGGTGAAAATATCGGAAATTCGCTCCTTGAAGAAGATCTTATAGAAGAAGCTACAAATATCCTTAAAAAAGGACGCGAGCTAGGCGTTAAAATTTACTTACCGGTAGATGTGGTCGCAGCTCAAACATTTAGCGCCGAATCAGCTATAAAATACGTCTCTACTCAAGAAATTCCAACCGGCTGGATGGGGCTTGATATAGGTCCTGCTAGCGTTAGATTATTTCGCGAAGTTTTGAGCGATGCTCAAACTATATGGTGGAATGGACCTATGGGCGTGTTTGAGATGGATAAATTTAGTAAAGGTAGCATAAAAATGAGCCACGCGATTGCAGAGAGTTTTGCTACTACAGTAGTTGGCGGAGGCGATACTGCCGATGTTGTAGAGCGCGCCGGAGACGCTGATGAGATGACGTTTATCTCGACTGGCGGAGGAGCTAGTTTGGAGCTTATAGAAGGCAAAGAACTTCCTGGCGTTAAAGTGTTGCTCAAAGCTGAATCGTGAGATTTTATCGTAGCACAAAGCAGTTGCATACACAAATAAAGGATTGTTTAATAATATATGATAATAATATATCTATTCTTACTAAATTTAAAAGTAAGCATTAAAGGGTTATAAATGATATACGCGGCAAATTTAAAATGTAATCACACAAGAGGCGGTTTTTTGGAGTATGCAAAAGAGCTTGATAATAAGATGAGCGGTGAAAATGTGATAGTTTTTCCGCCTTCAAGTGCATTTTTAGAAGCTAAGTTTAAATTTGTTCAAGGCGCGCAGAACTTCTATCCGTGCGATAACGGCTCATTTACCGGAGAGATCGGTGCAGCGATGTTTGATGAGTTTGGTATCACTACTGTTTTAATAGGACATATTGAGAGAAGAACTTTGGGCGAAGACGAGCCGTTTTTAAAGGCTAAATTTGATTTTGCGAAGCAAAAAGGATGGGACGTTATCTACTGCATAGGCGAAGATGATATAACTCATATGAACGGGAGTACAAAAGAGTTTTTAACAGAGCAGCTTGAAAATATCGACTTAGAATACGAAAATTTAGTTATAGCTTATGAGCCTATTTGGGCTATCGGCACTGGAAAAAGTGCTAATTCTGTTGTTATAACAGATATTTTGGATTTTATATCTACAAAAACAACTGCGCCGCTGCTTTATGGTGGAAGCGTAAATGAGAAAAACATATGCGATATAAAAGCTATAAAAAACTGCAACGGAGTTTTGGTAGGAACTGCAAGCTGGGACGTAAAAAACTTTATAAATTTGATAAAAGCTTAAATAAAAAGGAAAAAACAGTGGTAATGAACGGCAAAAAAGGACTTATAGTCGGTGTAGCAAATAAAATGAGCATAGCTTACGGTATAGCAAAACAGTGTAAAGAGCAAGGTGCGTCTCTAGCTTTTACTTTCGTAAGCGATGCTATCAAAAAGCGCGTGGAACCAATAGCAGCTGAGCTTGGAAGTTCACTTGTATATGAGCTTGATGTAAACAATAAAGAGCATTTAGACTCATTAGCAAGTAAGATAAAAGCTGATTTTGAGGGTATCGATTTTATCGTTCATGCTGTTGCTTACGCTCCTAAAGAAGCCTTAGAAGGCGAGTTTATAGATACTACGAAAGAAGCCTTTGACGTGGCTATGGGTACTAGTGTGTATTCGCTTATAAGCCTTACTAAGGCTGTTCTGCCTGTGCTAAAAGAAGGCGGTTCCGTGCTTACTTTGACTTATCTTGGTGGGGCTAAATTTGTACCGCATTACAATGTAATGGGAGTTGCAAAAGCGGCTCTTGAGAGTAGCGTAAGATACCTTGCGCGTGACCTCGGAAAGAAAAATATCAGAGTAAATGCTATATCAGCAGGTCCTATAAAAACATTAGCTGCTAGTGGAATAGGCGATTTTAAAATGATACTTAAATGGAATGAATGCAACGCACCGTTAAAAAGAAACGTTAGCATAGATGACGTTGGCAAAAGCGGAATGTATCTTTTAAGTGACCTTGCTAGCGGTGTTACAGGTGAAATTCATTACGTTGATGCAGGGTATAATATAATGGGAATGGGCGACGCCGTAGTAGGCGAAAACGGCTCTACGGTTCTTGCGTGGGATGAATGCAAAGAATAAGCTAAATTCATAGCTAAATTTATAGTCAAATTTGAGTAAATTGCTTAAATTTGACTATCTGCTTTTACTTAAAAAAATCACAAATATCACAATCAAAAAGTTTAGAAAGTTTAAAAAGATGAAGCAAGTTAAAGTGCTTTCCATGAGCATTGTTTTCCATATTGGCATAAAATCCACTAGAAGCTTGACCTATACTAAGAGCAGTTTCAAGCTGACTTAAACCAAGATTTTGTCTTATTCTTTTTACATTTTTTGCTACTAAATCAAAAAATTCTTCATTTTCTTGCTCGGTTGTTACTTCTGGTAAATTTAGCATTATTATTCCTATAGAAAACTTTTCTATAAGTTTAATTAGTATATAATATCTTTACAATCTGTTATAGAAATCATTTCTATAGAGATAATTTATAAGGAGAATATATGGAAACTAGTAGTTATTTTACACTATCAGAACAATTACAGATAGCTATAAAAACTCTTCAAAAAGGCAATATAGAAAAGTATTCAGATGTTGCATTACATCTGTGCAAGAAGCTTTGCAGACTTTATATTAATGAATTAAAAGATCTTATGGGTCATAGTTCATATAATTTAGATTATAGCGATCAAAAATTATTTCACGATTTACATAGTATTGATGATAGTAGTGAGTATATAGCAACTTTGGAGATTTTTGCTGAGTTTGCTAATGAGCTAGAGAAAATAGATGAAAATTCAATAAGTGAAAATAATCAAATTTTAGAAAAATATGGTACAGAATGGCTAAAAAAATCAATTGGTGATATGAGTTTAATCTCTGATTATATTGAAACATTAAGGAAAAAAGCATGAAAAAAATAATATTTTATCTGCTTAGCATGATTTCTTTTGCTTTCGCAGATATTTATAATGAGATCGAAAACAAGGTTTTGCAATTTGTCAAAAACGATGAATCTCTTTATAAAGATGAAGATGAATTTGGTTTTAAAATAGAAAATAAAGATGAAGTTGCTATATTTAAAATAGAAAATTATGTGGATAATGAATTCAAACCTCATAGTGATATTTTAAATTTAAAACTATCAATAATAAATAAAAAAATAAACAAGATCAATCCGAAGTCTATCGCATTTGATGAGCTAAGATTAAATAAATTGGAATTACAAAATGAAATTAATAAGCTACAAGAAAACCGAGCAAAACTAAAAAAAGATGCTAGTGGCGAGTATTATAAAAAAATTTCGCAATGGCCCATAAGGCAGCTTTCGGTAGTATAGTTCCTATAGATCACTCCAGCCCGATTAAAGATTATACAACAACTGGTGCATTTTTGGATGGATATTATAGTTTTTGTATGTATATTTTTATGTGGTCTGATTCATTACATAATAATTTTAAAGAAAAGAAATATAAACTGAATTATACTGAATTATTTGATGCTAATACTTTAAAAAGGATTGCAGAAGAAGAGGGTGGGTTTAGTTATGTGTATATTAAATGTCTATCATATCACTTTAGAGACATGATTGTAAGAAATTTCTTTATAATTTTATCTCTTATAACTTACATTTTTGTAGTGGCATTGATAAATAAAAAAATTAAATCTAAATATCCAAACAAAAATAATTAGTAGTCATTTTTTATAATCTCAGGTTCGCCAAAAAGTCTTGAAAGCTCTTTTATATTTGATTTCAAAGCAGAGTTTTCATCGTTTTTAATATTATCTAAGCTAATTTTAGCTGGATCTTTTGCTGGTGTTTGTGTGTTTTGCAAATTTGCTTCTAAATTTGTGGGTTCTACATCGTTTTTACTTACTTCCAAATTTACAGACGTTGCTAAAAGCTTTTGCATACCGCTAGTTACTTTTTCTTCGACGCTTTTTGGCTCATCTGCTTTTTTGATTTGGATTTTGGCGTCTTTGCCAAATATTTTTCTAAGAATTTCTAAGATTATTTTAGATGATTTTCTTAAAATCTCTTGATTTTGGCCATTTGCATTTGAACTTAAAATCAAAGAATTATCACTAAAATCCACAAACTCTATGCACTCATCAAAGCACTTTCCAAGCTCATAATCTCTATCATAAATCCCAGCTACAAACATCTCATAAGGAGATTTTTGGGCTGGTTTTTGAGGTATTATTTGGGCTGGTTTTGGTGTCAAAACGTTGCTTATGGATATCGGTTTTGGAGCTAAATTTTCATTGATGGCGTCATTTATATCTGTTAAATTAAACGCTTCAAGCATCATAAAAAGTGCTATATACAGTGTAAATTCCGAGTCGCTTCCAGATCCTAACATACTTTTTGCTTCAGATAAAATTCTGAAAAATCTCTCAAAAATAAGAATCGAAAATTCCGAGTTTTGATTTATAAATTTATCTTTTAAATTTATTATAAGTTCGTCTATTATAAGTTCGGCGTCACTCCCGCTTAACTCTTTTAATAAATTTAAAAGAGCATTTCTATCTCTTGAAGCTACTATCGATAAAACTTCTTCTATCTTTGATGGATCAAGCAGACCGAGCATATCTGCTACTGCTTTTTGCGTCACGAATTCGTGAGAAAATATTATGGCTTGATCAAGCAAAGTAAGGGTATCTCGCAAGCTTCCGGATCCACTTCTTGAAAGAATTTCTAGTGCTTTTGGCTCAAATTTTATGCCCTCTTTGTTCATTATGAACTCAAGATGTTTTAAAATATCATGTTTTGATATCGGTTTAAATCTGAAATGCTGAGTACGCGATAGTATGGTAGCAGGTAGTTTTAAAGGATCTGTTGTAGCTAATATAAACTTTACATATTCAGGCGGTTCTTCAAGTGTTTTTAGCAGAGCATTGAACGCTTCTCTAGTTAGCATATGAACTTCATCAATGATAAAAATTTTAAATCTAGCACTTGAAGGAGAGTATTTCGTATGTTCTATAAGCTCTCTTATATCATCGATTTTTCTATGACTTGCGGCGTCCATTTCTATAATATCTAAATGTCGCCCCTCATTTGCCATTACGCAGTTTGCACATATTTCACACGGATGAGATCCAATACCTTGTTCGCAAAGCAGAGCCTTAGCAAAGATTCTAGCGCTACTTGTCTTACCGCTACCTCTAAGTCCGGAAAATAGGTACGCGTGTCCTATTCTTCCTGAGTTTAGAGCGTGAGATAGACTATTTGCTACTATATCTTGACCAATTAGCTCATCAAAGCTTTTTGGACGGTATTTTAGTGCTAAAGCTTTCAAATTTTAGTCCTATTCGTTCATTATACTAAGAAGTTCTTTGTTATCTCTCGTTTTTAACATTTTTGAATATAAAAATTTAAGTGCTTCTATATCATCCATTGTCGCGATAATATTTCTTATAGCCCATATTTTACCAAGATCATCTGGTCCTTGAAGAAGTTCATCTTTTCTTGTTCCGGATTTAAGTATATTTACAGCCGGATAAATTCTTCTATCGCTGATAGTTCTATCAAGCACTATTTCACTATTTCCGGTACCTTTAAACTCTTCAAATATCACATCATCCATACGTGAGCCGGTATCTATAAGGGCTGTTGCGACTATGGTTAAGCTTCCACCGTTTTCTATATTTCTTGCTGCTCCAAAAAATCTTTTTGGCTTATGCAGCGCGTTTGCATCTACTCCTCCGCTTAGTACTTTTCCGCTACTAGGAGTGACCGTATTATAAGCACGCGCAAGACGAGTTATGCTATCAAGAAGTATAACCACGTTTTTCCCCATCTCTACTGAACGTTTTGCCTTTTCTATGACTAGCTCGGCAACTCTTACGTGATTTATAGCCGGCAGGTCAAAAGTAGAGCTAAATACCTCTCCTTTTACTGAGCGTTGCATATCGGTAACCTCTTCTGGACGCTCATCTATAAGAAGAACTATTAGTTCCATCTCGGGATGATTTCTTGTTATACCGTGAGCAAGCTCTTTCATAAGCTCTGTTTTACCTGTTCTCGGAGGAGCTACTATAAGACCTCTTTGACCTTTCCCAATAGGAGTAAATAGATCCAAAACACGCCCTGTTAGTTTCATAGGGTCATATTCGAGTTTTATTTTTTCATTTGGAAAAAGCGGAGTTAGATTGTCAAAAAGTGGTCTTTCTTTTGCTTCTGCTATGGATTTGTAATTTATCGCTTCTATTTTTAATAAAGCGTAATATTTCTCTTGCTCTCTTGGTTCTCTTACTTGTCCGGTAATGATATCTCCTACTCTAAGAGCGAATTTTTTAATCTGGCTTTGGCTTACGTATGTATCGTTTGCCGAATCGCTTAAATTCGCATCAGTAGCTCTTAAAAATCCGTATCCGTCACCTACTATTTCTAAAATTCCTGTAAATAATATAAAACCGCCTTGCTTTGTTTGAGCCTTTAAAATTTCAAAAACAAGCTCTTGGCGTCTAAATTCTCGTGGATTTTCAACGCCGACTTCATTTGCTATGGCTACTAAGCTATCAAGATCAAGTTGTCTTAATTCTTCGATTTTATATCCATCAACTGGAATGTGTGTACGAGTGTGCTGTTTTTTTGCACCCGACGAACTTTGGTGGGATTGGGCATTATCTTTATTTTCCATTAAACCTCTTTAAATTTGTGATAATATGCAGTCACAATGAATAGTAATTATGTAGTTTTAATACTGGGATTTTATACAAAAATTATAAACTTGTCAAGATCATCAATGCAATTTAAATTTTACAAGCGTTTATAAATTAAGTATTTTTCTTGTAAAATATTTTTTATTAATTATGATTAGATAAAAAAGGAATTCGATATGAAAATACCGACCTTTGATATAGGAATTACTAGTATTTGCTGGTATTTATGTGAGCAAAATGATAAAGAGTATAGGATGATCGATTGCGGCGTAAGGATATAAATTCTCTCCAAAATTCAAAGAAAAAGTTTTGGCTATAAACCGACTTTTATAGTAAGCACTTTTATACTAGTGCTTTCAAGCCTAGTTTTTTACGACTTATAAACACTCTAAAAGATAAATTTATATCATTCAAAAGCGGTATCATACTACCGCTTCGCTTTTATCTAGTAGCCTTTGCTATTTAAATCAGCGTAATTTTCACAGCCAAGTTGCGCTCCCATATCACAGTCTTACCGTATAGCTCTTTTGCTTTTGATCTATTTTGTTTCACGCCTTTACCGTTTTCATACAAAAATCCAAGACCAAAGCAACCACCAGTATCTCTGGAGTCGCAAGACTTTTGATATAGCTTTGCAGCCTTTGTGTAGTCTCCGCTTCTATACGCCTAAACCCGTCTTAATTGTTCCCAGCCATAGCCACTATGGCTAAAGCGACCAAACCAAAAATGATCCTTCTCGCAAACTCTCCTTTTTTTGTTTTGCTATTTATAATGCGTAATTAAAGTAAATTTAAACTTTATTTCATATAAATTTATATTTTAGTTATTTTTTAAAAGACATAAAAAGATAAAGCGATGACAAATATTAGATTCACATAAATTTATGCATTATTTTATACCGATTTTTAGCCTTAAAACTTTCTTTTTTAAATTTATTTGTGACAAAAATAGAACAAATTATATATATTAAGCAATATTTTTATATAATCAAAACAAATTTAAAATATGGACTTTTATGGGTAATTTTGTCTGTTTGCATTGTAAAGGCGAGTTTGATGATAGCGGAGCGATAAAAGATAATGATGGGTGCGAGTTTTGTTGTAATGGCTGCAAAAACGTATATTCGTTTTTAAACTCAAACGGTCTTGGCGAGTTTTACGAGAGACTTGGTAGAGAAAAACACATAAAAGCTTCAAACCAGACTTTAAGCGAAGAACCGTGCAAAAGTTTTTATAAAAATTATGTTAAAAGCGATGGTGGATTTTGTGAAATTTATCTTATTATAGAGGGAATTCACTGCTCTGCTTGTATCTGGCTAAATGAAAAAGTCTTAGCTCATACCGATGGTATCATAGAAGCAGAGTTAAACTCGGCTACAAATAAAGCTCATATAAAATGGGATGACAATACAGTAAAACTTACTGAAATTCTAAATAAAATAAGAGCCATAGGATATAATCCGATCCCATACGATCCAAATAAAGCAGAGCTAAGAGCTAGCACGAAGCGTAGAGAATTTTACGCAAAAATGCTTGTCGGTCTATTTTGTACGATGAATATAATGTGGGTTGCTATCGCTTTGTACGGTGGATATTTTAGCGGAATGAGTCAAGATGTGAAAGATATTTTGCATTTTGCCGAGTTTGTTTTAGCAAGTCCTGTTTTATTTTATACCGGAAGTGAGTTTTACCGCTCAGCGTGGATGAGTTTGAAAAACAGAAGTGCCTCTATGGATCTAAGTGTCGCAGCAGGCGCATCCATAGCATATTTTTACTCCGTTTATGCTATGCTTTTTAGGCAAGGCGAGGTATATTTTGACTCAGTAGCTATGATAATAACTTTTGTTTTTATAGGGAAATTTTTAGAAATTGTTAGTAAAAAGCGTTCAATTGATAATTTAGATAGTCTAAGCTCTATGCTAGTTTCTGAAATTTATGTAAAAAATGGTAATGATTTCGAGCTAAAAGATGTCAATGAGGTAAAAGAGGGCGATATTGTAATGGTTCGCCCGGGCGAGAGAGTTCAAATAGACGGCGAGATTTTAAACGGAGTTGGGAGTTTTGATTATTCTAGTCTTAGCGGCGAGAGTGCGCCTATACTGTTAAAAACCGGAGACAATATAACAAGCGGCGTCATATGCGTGGATGGAAGTGTCGAGTATAGGACATCTAAAAGTTTTGAAAGCTCGGTGTTAAGCAAGATAATAGCTCTACTTGAAAAAGCTAGTTTCAAAAAACCGCGCATAGAGGAGTTGGCAAATCAAATTTCGGCTAGATTCTCATTTGCGATATTAGCGCTTGGATTTGCTACTTTTTTATTTTGGTATATTTATTTTGGAAGTATTCCAAATGCCGTTGTTGTAGCTGTTAGCGTCATCATAATAGCTTGTCCGTGCGCTCTTAGTCTCGCTACTCCTGTTGCTACTTTGATTGGTTTAGGAGTAGGACTGAAAAAAGGTATCGTTTTTAAAGAAGCTAGAATTCTGGAGAGTTTGGCAAAGTGCGAATGCGTGGTATTTGATAAAACAGGAACGCTTTCAAAGGCAAAGTTAAATTTGATAAAAGCTACTAAATTTACCGAATTTGATCAAAATCTTTTGTATTCGCTTTTAAATGTTTCTACTCATCCTGTTAGCGTTGCTTTAAAAAATAGTTTAGACGGTAGTATTTATCAGCTTAGCGATGTGAAAAATATATTAGCGCGTGGAGTAAAGGCTAAATTTAAAAATATATCTTTAGCCGGAGGGAGCAGTGAGTTTATGCGAGAATTAGGATTTGGGGAGTTTGAGAGTGAAAGTTTGAGTTATTATTTTGCTATAGACGGTAAAGTAGCTGCCTCTTTTGAGCTTGCCGATGAATTAAGAGACGATGCAAAAATCGTGGTAAATGATCTTATAAAATCCGGATATAAAGTAGTGATGTTAACTGGAGATAAAAAAAGCGTAGCTAACAAAGTCGCAAATGAACTTGGCATAAGCGAGTTTTACGCAGAAACGACTCCTATTGAAAAGTCACGTATTATCAAAGAATTGAACAATAATATGCAAGTCGTGATGGTTGGCGACGGTATAAATGATGCTGTAGCTTTAAGTAGTGCTAAAGTAGGGATTTGCCTTGGAGGCGGAGCGCAAATCAGTGTTGAAAAAAGTGATGTCGTACTTCTAAATGATAGCTTAAAAAGCTTGAAAGATGCTCTTGATATTTCTAAATTTACATTTAAAACAGTAAAGCAAAATCTTGGATTTTCCCTGTTTTACAATGCTATTACCATTCCTCTTGCTATGGCCGGTTTTATTATACCTTTGTTTGCGGCTTTATCTATGTCTTTTAGCTCTATCATTGTCGTTTTAAATTCTGCTAAAATAAGAATTAAATTTAAAGGATAAATATGGGAATGATAATAGCCATTATGCTTGGGATTTCTACTTTGCTTGGAGCGCTTGCTCTTTTTGGATTGCTTTGGGGGATAAAAAATAGACAATTTGATGATTACGCTAAATTTTTAGACGGTACAAAATATGATAGCGAAGATACGTTAAATGATGCTTATAATATGGAAAAAAGACGAAATGAACTGATAAAGAAAAAAGAAGCGGACGGCTATCGTCCGCCTGATTAAGACTTATTTTAGAGTTGAGATATAGTCATTTACCGCCGCCATATCTTCTTCGCTTAAAGTAGCCATTTGACCTTTCATTATGCCGCCCATTCCGAATTTGCCTTTGCCTGCATTTAGAGTACCTGCTTTATACTCTTTCATATCAGCAAGTCTAGTAGCTGCATCAACTTCAGTCAATACCGGAACTTTATTTAAATATTTTTTTTCAGCTTTTAGACCATGACATGTTGCACATTTTTTATATATTGTTGCACCATCAGCTGCAAATGCACTACACGCAAATGCACCACACGCTAAAACTAGTAAAAAATTTTTCATTTAATATCCTTTAATTACAAAATATCGGTAATTATAATAATAAAAGACTAAATTTTGGATTAATGATAAATTCAATATGTTAATTTATAAAAATAAATTTGTATTAAATTTAGAATAAATTTATACAATAGTATAATAAATAAGATTTAGATATTTATATATTATTAAATTTTAATAATTAGAATTTAGTAGATATAAAATTATTTAAAAGGATTATAAAAATATTAATGAAAAGGTGTATATGTATAGTTGCAGCATCTGTGTTGCAAGTTTGTGCCGTAAGCGATCTTGAGCTTATAAATGCACAAAGCGCTTATGATGACGGGATTACTGGTAGCGGTATAAAAGTAGGCATTATAGATGGCGCTGTTAGAAGCGATCACCCTAGCTTATCTGGTAAGTTGATTGAACAAATTTACTCAAAAGATAAGTATGGAGCTTATACGCCTGATTTTACTATCGATACTCACGGTAGTCACGTGGCTGGAATTATGGCAGGAAAGTATATAAATGCTTCAAATCCTTACGGAGTGGCCTATGATGCTAGTATTTATGCTGCGCAGATAACGGGTCATAATAACATAGGTACTCTAACTCCTCCAAATATATATGACTTTTTTGTCGATAAAGATGTTAGCGTTATAAACAACAGCTGGAATGCAAATATGTATCCGATAGTAAGTATGCAAGGAAGTACTTATTACGTGAAATCGCTAAGCTCTAGGGATGCTAATTTTTTTATTCGTCAAGCTTATGGTAATTCAAAACCGTCTGAAAATCTATCAAGATTATCAAGGGATAAAAACACCTTAGTTGTTTTTGCTGCCGGAAATGAGGGGATTGTTTCTCCCGGTCTTTTTGGTACGCTTCCTTATTACGATGAGTCTTTTCGTTCGTGGTTAGTAGTTGGTGCTTTAGATAGTGCTAATATATCAAAAGATAGTAACGGAAAGATTATTATAAGCTCTAAAGGATCTCCGGAATTTAGCAACGGACTAAAAGGAACGCAAAATTACTCTTTGGTTGCACCAGGAACGAATATCAATAACGTAAATTCTCCATATATGATACGACCTTCTTTTGGTAGAGTCGATAGAAATCTTTATACCAAAAAAAGCGGAACTTCAATGGCTGCTCCTATGGTAAGCGGTGCAGCGGCTTTGGTTGCCCAAAAATTTCCATTTCTAAACGGTAAAGAGATAGCCGATGTGTTATTAAGCACGGCAAATAGAGACTACCAAGCCCCAAAAGTCGTCATAAAAGAGACTAACGGTCTTGATAGCGATAGAAATAGTCCGTATTTTGGCACTAAAAGAAATTATTATGCTATATTTTATATAGATAACCCTATACCAAGAAAAGATGACGGAAGTATCGATAAAGATCAAATCAACATTGATTTGATGAGTGCTGGTTATGACAGAGCGTTAGTTGCGGGATTATCGCAACTTAATAATATCAAATATCCTACTTTGTCATCTCATGTATTAGTTGATGGTGGATACGCCGCAGTATGGGAGATAAAAAAAGAAGATATGTTTGGGCAGGGAATTTTGGATGTTAAAAAGGCAATGGGTGGATTATCCGTTCTTGATGCAAATCGTTTAAGTCATAGTGATATCGTTCAAAATTACAAACAAGAATCCAGCGCCGTGTATTATAAATTAGATACTAAAGGAATGGATGCAGAATTTAGCAATGATATCTCGCAAAGAAAATGGGATAGTTCAACTCACAACGCCGGCGCTTTAAATTTACCTATAGGGCTTGCAGATTTAAATGTTGGATTTATTAAAAACGGAAACGGAGTATTGAAATTAACCGGAGAAAATAGCTATTTAGGTGCAACTATCGTTAGACAAGGTGGCTTAAATATCTCTAAAAGAGCCGACCAAAGCGGAGGATTTATATCAAGCAATGTATATGTAGAAAATACAGCTAGTCTTAGCGGCGATGGAGTAATCGATAGGAATTTATATAACGATGGTATAGTAAGACCGGGAAATCAAGATTTAAGCGATTTAACAGTCAATGGAACTTATGAACAAAGTAGTGCTGGCACTTTGCAGCTGGATTTCGGAGACAAGAAAAACTCAAAGCTAATTGCTGCCAATTATAATATACAAGGAAAACTTGAATATATACCTCTACCTGCTTTTTATACTAGCGGTAGTTATGTTAGTATCGATTTAGGCGGATTAAAAGCGCATTTAAACGATTTTTCAAATGTTGCGGTTGTCGGCAATAACGCTATAAATTTCATAGCGGTTTTAGATGAAGATAAAACTTCTATAAATAAACCAGATCTTCCACAACTAGATATAAATGAGCAAGATAAAGATAATGCCGCAGATCAAAAACCAGATCAAAATCCAGATCCGATTTTGCCTGAGCCTGATAAAGATCCAAATCCGAGTAATCCTGTTCATCCTATAGAGCCGGCTCCAAAACCGTCTGATAAAGAAGATAATATTTCTGGTCCGACGCAAGATGAAGTAAATAAACCGGATCAAAATCAAGATAAAAATCCGGATTCAAATAATAATTTAATTGTAACTCCTACCATAAAACCAGATGCTTATAATAGACCAAATAGCGATATCGGTGCTGCTTTAAGAGAAATTCGTTCTATGGCAAATTTAGATAAACGCTATAAGGATTATTTTGCTTTTTTAGATAATGCGGATTCAAAAAACTTTGATAAGGCTTTAAAAACTATGGAGTCTATAGATTATATGAGTAACACGGCTCAAATAGTTAACGGACATCATCAATTTAATCAAAACAGTATGCTTTTTGCGTTAAATCCTACTTCTCAAGGTTTAAGTTTAGCTCGTAATTTTGAAACCGAACCGATTTTGTTAGCCTCTTTAGCCTCGGATATAGCTATTGATCTTGGCATAAATTCATATGATGAAAAGCGCTATATTTGGTATATGAGTCCTAGTTATAAGAAGATTAACGGAGATAATTATAGCGGTAAATCATATGGTCTTAACTTTACTATAGGGGCAAAACCAAGCGATAATTCGCAGTTAACTTTTAATACTAGTTATTTGGAATCTAAGTTAAATTTTGAAGATTCGAATTCTAAGAGCAAATATGTTAATTTCGGCTCAAATTATATTTTGGATTTAGATAGCGTAAAAGTCTTAAGTGGAGCTAGTTTAGGATTTGGGCGCAATACTATGCAAAGAGGATTGTTGGGTAGCAGCGAGATTTTAAGCGGTAGTTATAATAACTTTTTAGCTTCGGCCGAATTTGGTTTGGCAAAAGATTTAAAAATAAACTCATTTACCATAACTCCGCTTTCGTATTTTAGCTATAGTTATATTTTTCAAGACTCTTTTAACGAGAGCGGAAATGTATTTGCGAAATCTTATGACAAAATCAGACATGATAGCACGTCTATTACCGCCGGAATTAATCTATCGTACGATTTGGATAAATTTGATGTTAATACTAAGCTTTCTGGATTTGTTATTTATGAGTATAGATTGAGCGGTAAGGATCTGAAAAATAGAGTTAAATTTAGAGATTTTCAAAATCAAACTTTTACTCAAAGATATGCTTTAAATAGAGATCTTGTATATTTAGGATTTAGTTCGCAGTTTGATTATACTAACTCATTTTTTATGCGTTTTGACCTTATAAACGAGATTGCTAAAGATCAGTATAATTTTAATATTTTAGCAAATTTAGGTTTTAAATTTTAAAAATTAGTTTTTAGATTTAATTAAATTTAAAAGAAATAGCAGGATTATCCTGCTATTTTGAATTATTTTAATGTTGAAATGTAGTCATTTACCGCAGCCATATCAGCTTCGCTTAAAGTAGCCATTTGACCTTTCATGACACCGCCCATTCCAAATTTACCTTTACCATCATTTACGGTGCCTGCTTTATACTCTTTCATAAGAGCGAGTCTCTCAGCAGCATCTACTGTGGTAAGTACAGGAACTTTGTTTAGATAGCTTTTCTCAGCTTTTTGACCATGACAGGCCTTACATTTGTTAAATATAGTAGCACCATCAGCCGCAAAAATAGAGGTAGTTCCTAAGCCTATTGCTAGTATAGCTAAAATTTTTTTCATAATTTTTCTCCTTAAATAAAAATTTAGTATTTGAAATTATAAACCCGATAATATAATCAATAATAAACAAGAGTATCGTATTTAAAATAAATCATAAAAATTTAATGTAAAATCGTGTAAAATGCACTTTATGAAAAAAATAAAAGCGGTTTTTTTAGATAGAGACGGAGTTATAAACAAAGACTTAGGATATGTTAGCAAAATAGATGATTTTGAGTTTTGTGATGGTATTTTTGAAGCTTTGCGCGGATTTTTGAAGCTCGGTTTTGCGCTATTTATAGTTACAAATCAATCTGGCATAGGAAGAGGATATTACACTAGTGATGATTTTTTAAATTTAACTAAATTTATGCTTGATGAATTTAAAAAAGAGGATATTTATATAAAAAAAGTATATTATTGTCCTCATTCTCCAGAAGAGAACTGCGATTGCAGAAAGCCAAAGCCAGGTATGATTTTAAAGGCTTTGAGCGAATTCGACATAAATTTAAAAAACTCAATTATGATAGGTGATAAAAATAGCGATATGTTAGCCGCAAACTCCGCAGGCATTAATAATTGTTATTTAATCGGTGAAACTAGCAGCCTAAAAACTGCTTTAGACGTGTATAAGTTAGTATTTAAGGAATGTATATGAAAATAGTAGTAACCGGAGGAGCCGGATTTATCGGTTCAAATTTAGCCAAATATTTTATGAATGATAATGAAGTTTTGGTTGTGGATAAATTTAGAAGTAATGAAGTTTTTAGTAATGGAAATTTAAAAAGCTTTGGGCATTTTAAGAATTTAATCGGCTTCAAAGGCGAGATTTACTGCGGCGATATCTGCTCTAAAGATACTTTAAAACAGATAGAGAGTTTTAACCCAGATGTTATATTTCACGAAGCAGCCGTCTCAGATACTACCGTGAGCGAACAAGACGAGATAATAAAAATAAATTTAAACTCGTTCAAAGATCTATTAGAAATAGCTAAAAACTGCAGTTCAAAAATGATATACGCAAGCAGCGGCGCCACATACGGTAATGCTCCAAGTCCTCAAACCGTCGGACGTTTTGAAAATCCCGGAAATGTTTATGGCTTCTCTAAATTGATGATGGATGAGCTAGCTAAAGAGTTTTATGCTAAGTTCAAAACTCATATCGTTGGACTTAGGTATTTTAACGTATATGGCGGAGGTGAATTTTTCAAAAACAAAACCGCATCTATGGTTTTGCAGTTCGGACTTCAAATTTTAAGCGGTAAAACTCCAAAATTATTTGAAGGTAGTGATAAAATTTTAAGAGATTTTGTTTATATAAAAGACGTTATAAATGCAAATAAACTAGCCATAAATGGTATAAGCGGAATTTATAATGTAGGAACGGCAAATCCTAGGAGTTTTCAAGATATCGCCGATATTTTACAGCGTGAAATCGGTGTAAATTTAGGAAACGAATATATAAAAAATCCCTATACTGCTCAGTATCAGTTTCATACCCAAGCAAATATCGCTACTACAAAAAATGGATTAAAATATGAGCCAAAATGGAGTTTAGAAGATGGAATTAAGGATTATTTGCCGGAGATTAGGCGTATTTTTAAGGAAGAATTAAATGGTTAATGTTTTAGTAGTGGGAGATCTGATGATAGATCATTACGTGTGGGGAAGTTGCGATAGAATCTCCCCAGAAGCTCCCGTGCAAGTAGTAAATATCAAAAACGAAACTAAACGCTTGGGGGGTTTAGGAAATGTTGTTTCAAATTTGAAAACTCTTGGCAGCGAAGTAGGCGTTATAAGTGTTGTCGGTGATGATGACGTTGGTGATGAGATACTTGAACTTCTAAAAGATAGAGGCGCTAAAACCGAGCTTATCATCAAAGAAAAAGGACGAAAATCCAGCCAAAAAAGTCGCATTATGGTAGCTCATCAACAAGTACTCAGACTAGATACCGAAAGTGTTTGCGAGATAGGCGTTAGCGATGATATCATATCTAAATTTGAAAATATTTTGAGTGGATATGATATCGTTTTACTTAGTGATTACGGAAAGGGCGTATTAAGTCCATATCTTACAAAAGAGATTATAAGAATCACGAAAAAATCAGGGAAAATGGTTTTAATAGATCCAAAAGGCAAAGATTACTCAAAATACAGCGGCGCTACTTTGCTAACACCAAATAAAAAAGAAGCTAGCGAGGCGCTAGGATTTGGGATAAATGACGAAGATGATTTAAAACACGCTTTAAAAATGCTTAAAGATAAATTTAAGCTTAATTATTCGTTAATTACTTTAAGCGAAGATGGAATAGCGCTTTTAGATGAAGATGTGAAAAAATTTCCGGCACTCGCAAAAGAAGTATTTGACGTAACAGGAGCAGGCGATAGCGTGCTTGCTACTCTTGGATACTGTCTTGCTAGCAAAATGAGTTTAGAAGAGTCTATAGAAATAGCAAATTTAGCGGCTGCTGTGGTAGTCGGTAAAGTAGGAAGTGCGGACGCTAGTTGGGGAGAAATCGAGAATTTGAAGTCTAAGAAAAGCGGCTTTGAACGTAAGATTATAAGTCTTGACGAGTTATTAAGAGTGGATAGAAGCGGTAAAACTATGGTATTTACAAACGGTTGTTTCGATATACTTCATTTCGGACATATTAGTTATTTACAAAGCGCAAAAAAGATAGGAGATATGCTTGTTGTAGGGCTAAACTCCGATAGATCTGTTAAAGAGTTAAAAGGAGACAATAGGCCAGTAAATGCCCAAAGCGACCGAGCAAGTATGCTAGCTGCTTTGGAATTCGTGGATTTTGTCGTGATTTTTGATGAGGATACGCCTTTAAATTTGATAAAAACGTTAAAGCCCGATATTTTAGTAAAAGGCGCCGATTATACAGGTAAAAAAGTTGTTGGAAGCGAGTTTGTTCGTGAAGTAAAGTTGATAGATTTTGTAGATGGAAAGAGCACCACGAATATAATTAATAAGATAAAAGGATGAAACCTGTGAGAGTAGTCGGGCTAATAGGCGGTATGAGCTGGGAGAGTACTCTTACGTATTATAAAGTATTAAATGAAGAGATAAGAGATAGGCTAGGAGGCTTGCACAGCGCTAAATGTATAGTTTATAGCTTAGATTTTCATGAAATAGAAAAATTTCAAAGCCAAAACGAGTGGCAAAAAAGTGGTAAAGTATTATTAGACGCAGCTTTAAATTTAGAAAAAGCCGGTGCCGAGTGTGTGATGATCTGTACGAATACTATGCATAAAGTTGCCGATATGATAACTGCTAGTTTAAAAATACCTTTTATCCATATCGCCGATGTTACTGCTCAAGCTTTGAAGCAAAACGGATCTAAAAAGGCGCTTTTGCTTGGTACCAAATACACCATGACAGAGAGTTTTTATAAAGATAAAATATCTAAAAATTCCATAGAAGTAGTAGTTCCAAATAAGTCTGATACGGATTTTATAAATAGCGTGATTTTTAATGAATTATGCATCGGCAATATAAAACAAAGCTCTAAAATTGAATTTATAAAAATAATAAACGAGTCAAAAAAACTCGGTGTAGATAGCGTCATACTAGGATGCACCGAGATAGGTCTTTTAATAAAAGATGACGATTGCGATATAAAGATATTTGATACGACGCTGCTTCATGCTAAGGCCGCGGCTGATTTTTCTATAAATTAAGGAGTAATTATGAGTATATTTTTAAATGAGTTAGAAGCTCACAAAGAGACTTTAAACATGGTTTATGAGTTAAATGAAAATGTTTTAAAAGCGTGTGAAATGGTGGTTGAAACTTTAAAGAACGGCGGTAAGGTTTTAATATGTGGAAATGGCGGAAGCGCTGCAGATTCTCAGCATTTTGCAGCAGAACTTACCGGGCGTTATAAAACAGAGAGAACTCCGCTTGCCGGGATCGCTCTTAGCACTGATACTTCGGCTCTTACTGCGATCGGAAACGACTATGGCTATGATGAGGTTTTTGCAAGACAAACAGCAGCTTTAGGCAGACGCGGTGATATTTTGATAGGAATTTCTACTAGCGGAAATAGTGCAAATGTTTTAAAAGCACTAAAAACGGCAAGGCAAAATGGACTAAAAACACTTGGGCTAAGCGGTAAAAGCGGAGGCGCTATGAATGATTTGTGTGATCTAAATTTGATAATACCTGCTAATGATACTGCTAGGATTCAAGAGATGCATATTTTAGTGATTCATACTATTTGCGGGGCTGTAGATTTAGCGTATAAATAGCATCTAGCACCATTTTTGGTGTTAGATTTTTCATGCATTCGTGCGAGTTCAAAGGACAAACTCTCTTCATACAGGGCATACAGTCTAAATCAAGATGCAATATCTTTGCATTGTTGTTTTTATATGGAGAAGTTTCTTTGAACTTAGTAGGTCCAAAAAGCGCTATAGTCGGTACCTTAAAAGCCGCTGCTATATGCATAGGACCGCTATCGTTGGTGATAAACATATCAAGACCCGCTATAAAGCTTGCGAGCTCGCAAACGGTGGTTTTGCAACATAAATTTTGGTATTTAACTCCGTTTTTTTTAAGCTCTAATGCTATTTCATCGCAGATATTTTGTTCATTTTTCCCTCCAAAAACGACAACTTCATAACTCTCTTTTAAATTTATCGCTACGTTTGCAAAATATTGCGGATACCATCTTTTCGCACTTCCGTAGCTTGCTCCTGGATTTATTCCTAGAGTTTTGTTTTTAAATTTAAAAGGAGTAAAATATAGCTTTAGCTCATCTGTGCTTTTTTTTAAATTTATACAATCAATAATAAAATTTATATATTTTTGCACTTGATGAATTTCGTTTTTTGTAGGTGTAAAAATAGCTTTTTTGTCTGCTTTTATAAATTTAAAAAATACTTTTGAGTAGAAATGACTTCTGAAACTTATGGCTATATCAAATTTATCTAAATTTAAAGCTGTTTTTAGCAGATAAAATAGTCTAAATCTAGCTTTTTTTGAATTATCGATAATAATATTTTCACGGTTTGGATAAGAGCTGTAAATACTCGTGCTAATCTCTGAGCCAAAAAAAGTTATTTTACAGTTTGGATAGTTTAGAGCTAGACTTTGCACGGCGGCGCTCGCCATCACGGAGTCACCTAGCCATGTTGGCAGTTCAATTAGTATGCGCATTTATGATTTCCATCGTTTTTTTAGCGTTATCTTCTATGCTGAATTTTTTTGATAATTCTAAATTTGAAGTTTGTATTTTTGAAAGCAGTTTGTTGTCTTTTAAGATTTTTTCTATGAAATTTGCTATCTCAAAACTCTTAGGTTGATCCATGATAAAATCTTTATCAAGTATCTCGCTAGCACCGTTTTGTCTAGTTGTTATGCAGACGCATCCATAGCTAAGGGCTTCTAAAATAACGTTAGAAAACGGCTCATAATGAGTAGGAAATATAAACATATCAGCACCTTCATAAAAGTCGTTTACGACTCTTTGTTTGCCTGTAAATATGGCGTTTATGCCTAGTTTTTTTGCTAGATTTTTATATTTTTTTATATTTTTATCACTACCTACTATAATTGTGTTTATGGCTAGTGATATTTTTGAGATAATGCTTAGAAACTCGCTTACTCCTTTTCTTTTAAAACCGCTTCCTACAAAAAGTAGTATAGGAAGCTCGTAATTTAGCCCGAATTTCTCGCAAAGTCGCATTTTTGCACTTCCTTTTTCTACTTTTGTCGGAAGATTTATACCGTTGTATATAGTTGTTATTTTATCTTTATCGATACCGTACGTATCTATGATTTGCTGTTTTATCAAATTTGAGTTTGTGATTATGCTTTTGGAATTTAAAAAGCATCTTTTCTCAAGATAAACATATACAAAATTTAAAGGATTAAAAAACCAAAATGGTTTTAAAGATCTATAAACTTTATGCACCCCATCGCCCGCCCTGTAGATATCGGCTGATGTGACTCTGTCTAAACTGAAGTATATTTCATCTTCGTTTTTTTCGTTTTTTACTTGAGCATTAAATTTAAGTGCTTTTAGCCATGAACTTAACTTTTTATTTCCTTTAAAACTTCTTATCTCTGAGTTTATGCCTGAGTTTTTAAGGGCGTTTTTAAGTCGTGTCAAGTACCTTTCAGCCCCACCAGTAGCACTTGGATCTGTTCTTAGAAATACTATCTTTTTCATTCAATCATTTTAACATAAAAATAGCTGTTTTTACATTATTTTTTAATATAATGTTGGTTATAATACAATTATTTCATAAGGAAAATCGTGAGCAAAACAAGGCTTTTTAAATATTTTGATATAGTTATTTTGATACTTTTGGCGCTATTTTTTATAACTGAGCATCATTTTAAATTTACCGCCGTTAAAAATATATCTCTTTACCTATCATTTTTGCTTGTTTTTTGCTTGTTTTTGATAGATAAAAAAGCACTATTTTTAAATTTAAAAACAAATTTCAATAGTGCAAAACCAGCATTTTTGGCTATTATATTTTTTATTATCTACGTTGCCGTAGTATCGTTTTTTCCATATGATCCTAGATTTAATTCGTTTAAAGAGGCTTTTAGCGAGTTTGGAAGAGGCTCTGTATTTTTGATAGTTATTTTATGCTGGTTTGATGGTAGCAAAGATAAGATAAAATTTATGTTTTATTCTGTTATTTTAGCTTTTATTTTTGTTACGATTTCTTACTCTAAACCTCTGTTTTTTAATTTCAATGATATCGATGCGGAGACGTTTGAGAGCGGAAGGATTATTAGCAGAGCTTACGCTGATTACGTAGATAGATTTTTAGCTTTTGGACTAATATCTATGCTGTTTTTTAGATCAAATTCGATACGGTTTTTATCGCTGATTTTATGTATAATTTTACCTATAATTATGGACGTTTTAGCCGGAGCCAGAGGTAGTTATTTGGCTGGATTTGTCTGTATCGTTCTATTTTTTATTATTAGTTATCAAAATGGATTTAAAGAGATTTATAAGAAAAATTTAAAATACATAGTAGTTTTTGCAGCCATCTGCTTTTCTGCTATTTTTTTGATACTTTTTGACTCATCTATCGCTAAATACAAGCTTTCGCAAGGATCATATAGTTCCGGAAGAGATCTTATACTAAAAGAGAGACTTCCGCTTTTGCTAAATAGCCCAAGAGCTTTTGTCGGATTAGGGTATGGCAAAGATCAGTATGACTCATTTTTACGTGATGAAAATGACAAAGGAGCAAATATCTCTATGATGCAAATTCATAAAGATAGCGGGGAGAGATTTTGGTGGAACGATGAACCTTTTTTTGTGGGAAAATACTATTATTACGGTGTATTCGGCACATCAATGTTGGTTTTTATAGTGCTTTGGCTTGTTTTGGTATCTTACTCTAAATTTAAAACAACAAGAAATCTTATGTATCTAGCTATATTTTTGTCGGTGATTGCATATTTTGGAGTGAGAGGGCTATTTGAATCAATTAACTTACGAATATTATATATGTTTTATATGGTTGGATTTGTGATGATGCTTAACTCATACTATAAAAAGGATAGTGATGAAAATTTTGCTTATAAGAAACGATAATATAGGTGATCTTATCTGCACGACTCCTGCTATAGAGGCGCTTAGAAAACATTTTCGTAACGATCAAATCGATATAGTAGTAAATAGTTATAATGAATGCGTTATAAAAAATAATCCATTTATAAATAAAATTTATAGTTATACAAAACCAAAGCATAAAAAAGGAATCCTCCAGAAGCTAAAAGCCGTTTTTGGTAAAGCTAAAATGCTGTTTGAAATTTATAAAACCGGTTATGACACTGCGATTATATTTCGCACCGGCTACTCCGCTTCTGCCGAATTATTCGCTATAACTAGTAGAGCAAAAAAAATAATCGGAGTAGGTGACAAAAATGGCAAATCACACGTTAGTGATAAAATATTATTTTCAGGTGAGCATGAAGTTATGTTCTGTTTTGAGTGTTTAAAGTCGTTTGGAATATGCTATAACGGTGAAAAAACACTTTTCGTACCAGATAGTATGAGTGAGCAATATAAAGATTTTGTATTTTTTCATATTAGTTCAAGGATCCCTCAAAATATGCTAAATGACGAGCAGATTTTGGGCATATCTGGGTTCTTAAAATCCAAATTCGATAATGTTGTTATAACGGCTGAAGATTCTGATTTTGGACAAAATATATCCAAGAAAAGCGGTATAAAATACCTAAAAACATCAAGTTTTAACGAGCTTGCGAACTTTTTAAGCGGCGCAAAGCTGCTTTTGTCGTGCGATGGCGGTGTTATGCATCTTGGACCGGCGCTCGGTGTAAAAACTATAGGAATACTCGGAAAAACAAATATAAATCGTTGGTCGCCGTGGGGAGCAAAATGTCTTCAAGATGAGAGCCTAGTAGCTTCAAATTTAAATATACAAACGGTATTTGACGCAGTTAACGAGGTGATAAAATGATAAATATATTAGAGCTTGAAAGCTCACTTGGATTTGGTGGGCAAGAGCATAGAACTATGCGTCTTATCAACGCGCTTGATGAGAGTAAATTTAAAGTATTTTACGGATTAAACAGAGGGTCAAAATCTCTTGAAAAACCTATAAAATGCAGCTTCGTGGAGTTTAATCTGAAAAAAGTTTATAATATTTTTACTGTTATTAAAATTTGCTGGTTTGTTAAGAAAAACGGCATTAAGATTATTTCTACACATTCTGGAAAAGATGGAAATATCGGCTCTATCGTTGGTAAAATTTGCGGCGTAAAAGTCGTGCGTACAAGACACTTGCAAACTCCTATAAAATCACCGTTTAGTTATAATCTTAGCTCAAAAGTAGTAGCCGTTTCAAATGCTACTAAAGAGTCTCTAGTAAGACGTGGTGTAAAAGAGAATTTGATAGAAGTTATCCGCACAGGTGTTGATACTCAAAAATATACTAAAAATTTTAAATTGAATTTAAAAAAAGAGTTAGGGTTGAGTGAAGAAACTGTATTGATAGGCATAGTAGCAGTTCTAAGAGCGGCTAAAAATCATAAACTTTTAGTAGAAGCTTTTAACGAGTTAAACTTACCTAAAACAGCTTTGGTTATTATCGGCGACGGGCCTCAAAAACAGAACTTAGAAAATCTTATAATCGGTAGAAATAACATATTTATGCTTGGAAATAGAGATAACGTGAGCGAGTTTTTAGGTTCGCTTGATATCTTTGTGTTGCCATCAAATATGGAGGCTCTGGGCACTGCTATCTTAGAAGCAAGTAGCGCAGGAGTTGCTTGCATAGGAAGTAGAGTCGGAGGCATACCAGAAGCTATCAAAGACGCTCAAACAGGACTTTTGTTTGAAAACGGAAATTTAGAAAGTCTAAAAACAGCTTTGAAAATTTTGATAGAAAACACAGATCTTAGAGCTGAGTTTGCAAAAAACGGTATAAAATATGTAAAAGATAGCTTTTCTACTGAAGTTATGGCAAAAAAGACGCAACAAATTTATGAAGAGCTGGTAAATGAAGATTAATTTTTATGAGTTGGTCGTTAAATTTTTACTTAGAAATAAAAAAGTTATAAAAACCAACTTGGTAAGCGAATCTTTTAAAACCGTCTGTTTTTTTAGTAATACCGCCATAGGAGACACGCTTTTTAACATTCCTGTTTTTAGGGAATTTAAAAAGGTATATCCAGATAAAAAAGCCATAGCTCTTTTAAACCCATCAAACGCGGATCTGTTTATAAATAGTCCGTTTATAGATGAAATAATTTTATACAATGGTAAATGGAGCGGTTTTTTCAAGACTTTAAATATATTGAAATCCAAAAATATAGATATAGCTTTTTTGCTTCATTCAAATGAGCCTCAAGCTACGCCATTAGCGGTTCTTAGCGGTATAAAATATATTTTTAAATTGCCAAATTCTAAAAATGAATTCAACCATTTCCACTCAAACTCTACCTTGGCTTATGGCAAACTTAGGTATATTGTTCTAAATAGACTGGAGCAGCTTAGTTTTATAGGAATTAACTCTGATAATACGAGACTTGAGCTATTTTTGGAAGATAGTTGTTATAAAAACGTAGATAAAATATTAAAAAGAAGCGGCGGCGAGAAATTTATCGGTTTTCAAATGGGTGCTAGTACGGTTTCTAGACAGTGGTTTTTACAGCGTTGGAAAGAGCTTGGAGATTTGATTTTAAAACAGACTAATGCAAAAATAGTTTTAACCGGAAGTCCCAGTGAAAAGCATATGTGCTACGCTCTTGAGAAATTGCTTGATAGTAAAAATGTTTTGAATTTAGCTGGCAAATTTAGTATAAAAGAAGCAGCAGCGTTGATAGATAGGCTTGATATTTTTATCACTCCAGACACGGGACCGCTACATATAGCAGCTGCACTTAGAACGCCTACTATAGCATTATTTATCGTAGCAGAGCCTGAAAATTCAAATCCAAATTTTGATACCGATATACATAAATTTATAAAAAAAGAAAGAACTTGTGAAATTTGCGTTTCAAAAAGGTGTAAATATCAAGCTTGCATGTTACAAATAGAAGCAAAAGAAGTTTTTGATATACTAAAAGAGATGATATGAAAAAGATTTTATTTATAGATACCGGGCTTGAATATGGCGGCGGAACGAAAAGTTTTTTATATCTTTTAGGTGCTTTATTAGGCAAAAATGAGTATAAAATTTATGTATATTTTGAAAATGATTATATGGTTGGTGATAAAAAAATATCGCAGATAATCGATAAAATGGGTGCTACTTTTATATATTTTAAGCCTAAAAATAGGATTTGTAAAATGAAAAGAGAGATTTTAAGGGTGTTTTCGAAAAAACTTTTGGATAAAGTTTTGTATACAAATGATCTAAAATTTGCTTTTGATCTGCTAAAAAGTCTGAGCATCCATGCCGTGCATCTTAACAATCATTTTTCAACGAATTTGGCTTACAATGAAGCTGCAAATTTGCTTGGCATAAAAGTTATCCAGCATTTAAGAAAGAATTCAAAAATAGAAGATTTTAAGCTATCTAAGCTGAAAAAACTCAATTTTTTAGCTATTAGCGTTTCAAATTCAACTTATGATTTTTACGCTAATCAGATAGAAATTTCTAAAAATATCGTTTATAATCCTGTTATTTGTAGCGGTTTAACCACGAATAAACACTCGGATAATTCTGATATTTCTATCATTATGCCGGCAAATTTCTTGAGTCTTAAAGGACACAGCCTTGTTTTCGATGCTTTTTTGAGTTTAAAAAGAGATGATATTAAGCTTTATCTAGCAGGAGGCGAAGTGGATAAAAAACTTATCCAAAAACTTCAGGTGTTAGAAAAACAAGGTAAGGTAAAATATCTTGGTTTTGTAAAAAATATGGATAAAATTTATGCAAAGAGCGATTATATTCTTGGATTTTCAAGTGATGAGGGATTGCCTAGAGTTGCTATCGAAGGACTTAGCATCGGACTTGGAGTGATATATTCTGATATATCAGTTATCAGAGAAATTTATAATATTTCGTCAAATAAAGATAATTTTCATATAGTAAAACGCGATAGTGTTTCTTTGTTAGAATGTTTGAAAAAGCTTAAAAAGCCAACATCCAAAGAACCAGATATGTCTATAATATCTAATTTCAGTTTGGAAAACTATCTTTGTCAGATAGAAAAGATTTATAAAGATTATTTATAAATTCATATATATTTTTTTCATCTTTTTGAGTGATTTCAAAATACTTTTTAGCATCCGCTTTATAAATCGTATCAAAAACAGCACTAAACGGTGGTAAATTTGATTTTATGATAAGCGAGTTAAATACGCCTCTTTGTTCGCTTGCAAAACAAGGCCCCATAAAACATATGGTAGGCACTTCCATAGTGTCTGCGATGTAGTAATTTCCGGTATCACTTGAGATATAAAGATTCATTTTTGATATGTAAAAAGGCAGTTCGTTAAGGCTGATTTTATCTACTAACGATACTATTTTTATATTTTTTGTGTCGGTATTTTTAAGTAAATTTATCTCATCTCCGACTCCAAAAATGTAAATTTCAACATCGAATTTGCTTAATATTTCAAATATTTTATCCCATGTTTGAGGAATTATCGTTTTCATTTTATTTCCGGCACTAAGACTCAATCCGATTTTGAATTTATTCTCATTTATAAATAAATTTTCATACTTTTCGGGTATAAATAGTGGTTTTTGAACTATTTTTTTAACTTTAATCATATCTTTTTGAAGCTCATTTTGAAAAAGTTCTAAATCAAGCATTTTTAAGTATGTTTTAAGCGTTAAATCTTCTTTTGTATGGTGAATAACCTTGGCATTTTTTGAAAGTAGGTAAAAAAGAGAACTGTTTTTGTAGTGACTGATCGTAATTATATGCTTTGAAAAAGCGAATTTAGCTAGAAATAAATTTAGATTATTCGGCATCAAAACATAAATTTTATCATAGCTTTTAAAAAATAGTTTAAAACCCAAAATAAACTTTTTAACCCCTTTTTTATATCGGTTTATTATAAATTTATTTTCTATTCTAGAGTCGTAATTTGCAAAATTAATATTAATTTCATCTAAAACAATATCAAATTTACCACCTTTAGTGCTGCTAGCTTCGCCAAAAATAATTGTAGAGTTGGCATAATCTCCGATTTTGGCTGTTTGAATAATTAATATTTTATCTGTTTTTTTGCGAAAAAATGCTAAAATCAATAAAAAAGGATATAGTAAAAAGTAGTATATAACGTACAAATTCAACCTCTGTTTTTTGTAAGAATACTATTTTTTTTATTATAAAAAGATTAGATATGAGTATAACCGTTCTTATGTATCATCATGTTTTGCCAAAATCAGGATTTATCGCTAGCAGTCTTAATGAATTTGAGTCTCAAATGAGGTTTCTTAGTCAAAATGGTTATAAAACTTTAAGTTCAGATGAGTTTTTGAAATTTAAAAAAGGTGAGCTTAAACTACCTAAAAAGAGTATTTTTATAACTTTTGATGATGGTTGGCGAGATAATTATTACTACGCTTATCCTATTTTGAAAAAGTACGGTTTAAATGCGACTCTGTTTTTAGTGACTAGCTGGATAGAAAAAGCAAGTGAGCAAAATGCACTTAGAAAAGCTGAGTTTAGACCGTTATCGCATAAAGAAGCAAAACAAAAAATTATCAGCGATACTGCTGGTTTGTTTTTAAACTGGGACGAGGTGGAAAAAATGAAAGATGTTTTTGATTTTCACTCTCATACTAATGGACACGATGATGCTTATTTTGGAAATTTAAGATTTGAAGATGATATTTTTGCTTGTAAAAAGATCATAAAAGATCGTTTAGGATTTGATGACGCCCATCTTTGTTGGCCGCGCGGGCAATATGATAAAAGCAGATTACAAGCTGCAAAAGAGATCGGTTATGAGATATTTTATACCACAAAACGAGGTATAAATAAACCTGACAATAATTTAAAATATATAAAAAGAGTTGCAGTTAAAAAAGATTATAAGTGGTTAAAAAAGACGCTATTCATATATCAAAATGATATTTTAGGAAGTTTTTACTCGGCTTTGAAGAATTGAGATATGCTGTTTTTTATTAAATTTAAATCTAAATTTATAAGACAATCGCTCCTTTTTGAGCCATTACAACCATCTTTTCCGCAAGGAACGCAATATAGGTTTTTTTGAATAACTTTGTGTTTGCCCATTGTTTGAATACCGTTTTTTTGCGTATATCCGCTTTTTAGACAAGAGTTATCCCAAGGTCCCCAATGAAATGCCCCGCTAGGTCCAAAAAACGCTATGCAAGGCACATTATTTGCCGCTGCTATATGCATGATCGCAGTATCTACTCCTATAAATAGTTCCGATTTTGAGCTTAAAAACGCTACTTCTTTTAAATTTAAATTTCCTAAAAATAGTACCGGTTTTGCACTGCAGTTCTTAAGTATATTTTGTATTTTTTCAAGTTCGACCGGGTTTTTATCACAGGTTAATACTACTTTGTGATTTAAATTTAGTTCACAAAAATCTATGATTTTAGCCAAAGTTTCATCATCTATACATTTAAAAAGCCATCTGCTCATAGGATGAATATGAATAAATCTATTTGGTATATTTTTAAATTTAGAATCTTGTGAATAGTCATCAAAATAGATTTTAACTCTAGCGTTTTTTGGCTCATATCCTAAAGCTTTGAGTGCGTCCAAATTCGCTAGTACCGTATGCGTAGATCCTTGTTCTTTTATTTTGTGAGTTATAAATTTATTAAAAATACGATTTTTAGCTAAGTATGATACGACTGTTTTTGCACAGCAAAATTTAGCTATGATGAGACCTCGGTCTCCTTTTGTAGTTTGGATAACGATATCGAATTTCTCATTTTTTAGAGATTTTGCAAATTTATACTCAAGATAAATACGCCTAAAAGCATTTTTCTTTTTTATTTCATTTCTATCGTAAATATGTATTTTATCTATATTTGGATTGCCTTCTATCATCGCCTCGCAGCCTTTATTTAAAGCAAAATGTATCTTTGAATCCGGATAATAGTGTTTTAAATTTTCTAACAAAGGAGTCGTGAGTAAGACATCGCCGATATTTCTAAATTTCATTACTAAAATTTTCATTTTATATACTTCCAAAATGTATATTCGCTATAAAGTTTTGCGATGACAAAGCCATTCCAGCCCTCTAAAAAACCGCCTTTTAAAATATATAATTTAAAAAACGTCCAGCAAGGATTAAGTACGGCTTTTATTTTATTTGATTTTTTATTTAGGCTTGAATAGCTATTTTGTTTATTTATAAACTGCTCCACGCTCTCATAGGCATGGTGGATGAAGTGATTTTTTAGTACTCCTATTTTTGAGTTGGTAATCACGCTTTCATGCACTCTTCTACCGTCAAATTTAGCATAATTTTTATTGAAAAATCTTATCGTATAGTCTGGATAAAGTCCCATTTTTCTAATCGGCTTACCAAAAAAATAGTTTAGTCTAGCAACTTTGTATACTTTAAATTTATGATTTTTAAGCTCGTTGGTAATTTCGTTTTTAAGCTCGTTGGTAACAACTTCATCGCTATCAAGCACAAATACCCATTCGTTTTTTGATAAATCAACACCGAGCTGTTTTTGTGCACTAAATCCAAGCCATTTTTGGTGAGTGATTTTAACGTTTTTAAATTCAGAACAAATACTTAAAGTTTCATCGTTTGAGCCGCTATCTACCACTACGACTTCATCGGCCCAAGATATGCTTGATAGCACTTCTTTTATGTATTTTTTACTATTGTAAGTCAGCACTACAAAGCTTATCATTTGTAAATTTCCTCATAAAAATGTTTAAATTTTTTATGCATCCAAAAGTATTCGTCCGGTTTTTCTTTTATCATCTGTTCAGTAGCATCGCTTTGAGCTTGAGTCGCTTTTTGAAGCTTATCCCCTTCATAATTTTCAGCTAAAATCTCTTTAAAAAAGCAAATTTCGTTTTTATCCCTTGAAATACGTTTTATAAAAGCAGGAATGATGATGGCTCCTGTTTTGTTAGCAAATATACTAGCAGCTGGGGTGTGCATGATCTTTTTGCCGAAAAACTCACACTGAACTCCATCTTTTTTGGCTGTATTTTGATCTACTAAAATTCCAAGCAGACGCCTATTTTTAAGAGCTTTAAGAATATCTCTAGCGCCGCCGTCTTTTGGTATAAGCTCTATGTCAAATTTTGTTCTATTTTTGCTTAAAATTTGATCCATAACACTGCTATCAAGGTTTCTGCCGACTATAGAAACACTACCAAACTTTGCTGCCATCGCAAGACTGAAAAGCTCCCAGTTTCCATAATGCGCTGTTTGTACTATGATAGGGCGTTTTGTGTCTAGCGCGTCTAGCAATATATCTTCATTTTTGAAACTAACTTTATTTAGTATATTTTCTTTTGTGCTATCTTGATTTCGTAAAAAATCAGCTCCGAAATAGCCGAAATTTCTGTACGTTGCTTTTATAATTTTTTCTATTTTTTGCCCTGTAAATTCCGGAAAACACATTTTTAAATTTACTCTCATGATGTTTGTATGTTTTTTATCGAATTTATAAAAAATATACGCAAGTGCCGTAAAAAACGGACTTTGCAATGATTGTGGTGTGTAAGTTACTACAAATTTAAAAAATTTATATAAAAACAGATAAATTATATCACTCATCAATCAGCCTTTTTGCCTCTTTTATAACTAAATTCGGATCTATATCACATACGCAAAAATCACTTTTATCAATGCATTTTGCATCTATCTTTTTTCCTGTGTCTAGTACTATATTTTTATCTGTTTTATAAGCGTTTCGTTTGCTTGGGCGATTTCCGAAAATAGTTATAGAAGCTCTATTTTGCGCCCACGCAATGTGAGTTATACCGCTATCGTTTCCTATGACTAAATCGACTTTGTTTATAAGATTTATCATACGATTTAAACTAAGTGCAGGAAGTAGTTTGGCGTGAGTATTTTTTGTAAGATCTAATGCTTCAGCCTTTTCTTTTTCTGAGCCAAAACTTATAAAGATATTATACTTTTTTAATCCGTTTATCACCGTTTTAAATTTGTCGTAGCGTTTGCTTTTTTCGCTTGCAAAAGGTGCTATTAGTAGATTTTTACTGTTTTTATCTAAAAAATCAAAATTATCGTCGTTTACTTTAAAGCATGGTATTTTATTATCTATTTGGCTTGTTGTAAATTTAAAATTAAGGGCTTTGCTGGCTAGAGTTAAATTTCTAATTATTATATTTTCATTATAATCGCAGTTGATTTTTGCATTATAAAACATGCTGCAAAGTGGCTCTTTTGCGCTAAACTTATCAAATCCTACCAAATTTTTTCCTAAAATTCGCCCGACGATAGCTGATTTTATAAGTCCTTGAAGGTCGATGATGATATCAAATTTATTTCTAAATTTAGATAAAATTTTGTAAGTTTTTACAAATTTTTTATCTTTTAAAGGAAGTTTTATAACTTCTTTTATATCAGGATGCGAGTCTAAAATAGAGCCGAATTTTTCATCTGCAAACCACGAAATTTCGGCTGCTTCGCAATATTTTTTTATAAATTGCAAAACTACGGTTGCATGTACTATATCGCCAAGGCTGGAGAGTTTTATGATGGCTATTTTCAACTATTTTTCCATTGTTTTTTGGTATGATTGTATAAAAAATATTCTAAAAAGTAGGTAAAATGGCAAGAAGTGAATATATATGCGTGTTTGATTGCGAGACCGTACCAGATAGCGATACTTTAAGACGTGTTTTTGGCTACGAAGGAAGTGATATAGAAGTAGCAAAAGAGGCTTTTAAAACTCAATTAGAAAAAAGCGGAAGCGAGTTTTTGCCTGTTTGTTTTCATGAAGTCGTTGCTATATCGGCTGTTATGGCGGATAAATTTGGTAGATTTTTACGAGTTTCTACGATGCAAGGTAAAAATGAAGAGGAGAAAATAACTAAATTTATAAACTTTATAAACGAGCATAATCCTCGTTTGGTAAGTTTCAACGGTCGCGGTTTTGATCTTCCTATGCTGATGGTGCGTGCTATGCGGTACAATCTTCAAGCCGAGCCGTATTTTAGTACAAGCGATAAAGAAAACGGGAAGGATAAATGGACAAATTACAGAAGCAGATATGATGGCATTTTTCATCTTGATTTGCTTGATCATATCAGCGATTTTAGAGCTGTTAGTGGACTAAAATTAGATACTCTTTGCGCCTCTTTAAATCTCCCTGGAAAATACGACGTGCATGGAGATCAGGTTATTGACATGTTTTATGAGGAAAAATTAGACAAAATAAATGAATATTGCGAGTCTGATACGCTAAATACATACTGGTTGTTTTTAAAATATGAGTTGCTGCGCGGAAAACTAACTAAAGATGATTATGCTAATTATTTATCTCAGATGAGCGATTATTTAAAAGAGAAAAAAACAGACATGAGCTATACGCCTGTGTTTTCTAAATTTATAGACGATGAATTAGATAGACTTAAAGATAGCTTATGATATTTTGGTGTATAATTTTCTAAATTTAAAAAAGGTTCGCGATGAGAGATATAAAAATAGGGATTATCGGTCTTGGATACGTCGGAATGCCTTTAGCTGCGGCATTTAGCGACGCTTTTAGCGTTGTAGGATTTGACCTTAATGAAAAAAGAATAAACGAGCTAAAAAACGGTATCGATAGAACTCTTGAATTAGATGAAGAACAGATGGCTAAAGTGCTAAAAAACGGTATGAAATTTAGCGTAAATTTGGACGATATAAAAGAGTGCAACTTTTACATAGTTACGGTTCCAACTCCGATCGATAAAAATAATCGTCCTGATCTTACTCCGCTTTATAAATCAAGCGCGAGTTTAGCCAAAGTGCTTAAAAAGGGCGATATAGTAGTGTATGAAAGTACAGTTTATCCGGGTGTCACAGAAGATGAATGCGTGCCTGTGCTTGAAACTAGCGGGCTGAAATTCGGTGTGGATTTTGAGTGCGGATACAGCCCTGAGCGTATAAATCCGGGTGATAAAGAGCACACGGTCACGAAAATCAAAAAAATCATCTCCGCAAGTAGTTCTGCAGCCCTTAAAACAGTAGAAGACGTTTATAGCAAGATCATTAAAGCAGGAGTTTATAAAGCTAGTAGTATAAAAGTAGCCGAAGCCGCAAAAGTCATAGAAAATACGCAGCGCGACATAAATATCGCCTTTGTAAATGAGCTATTGATGATATTTGACAAGATGAAGATAGATACCAACGAAGTGCTTGACGCGGCCGCGACTAAGTGGAACTTTTTAAATTTCCGCCCAGGACTCGTGGGAGGCCACTGCATCGGTGTAGATCCATACTATCTTACGCATAAAGCCGAAGAGATCGGCTATCACCCAGAGATCATTTTAGCAGGACGAAGAATAAATGATAATATGGGAATTTACCATGCAAATCAGTCTGTTAAAATGATGATAAAAAACGGATTAAAAGTAAATGGTGCTAAGGTTTTAGTGCTTGGAATCACTTTTAAAGAAAACTGCCCCGATATCCGCAATTCAAGAGTTATTGACGTGATAAAAGAGCTCAAAGAGTTTGGTTGTAACGTAGATGTTTATGATCCTTGGGCGGACGCAAACGATGTGAAAAAAGAGTACGGCGTAGAGCTTTTAGAGAGTTTAAATTTAAGCGGACACGACTGCGTGATCTTAGCTGTGGCACACAAAGAGTTCGCTAAAATAGACTTCGGCAGATGTTTATCTTATAAAATCAAACGAATTTAAAGGCATTTTATGAAAATTTTAGTTACTGGAACAGCCGGATTTATAGGATTTCATCTAAGCCGTGAGCTTGCAAAGCGTGGCGATGAAGTGGTCGGATTTGACTGTATAAATGATTATTACGATATAAATTTAAAATACGCAAGGCTAAACGAGCTTGGTATAAAACGTGAAAATATAGAAGAAAACATAGCAGTTAGATCCAGTATTTATCCAAATTTAAGCTTCATAAAAGCCGATTTAAGCGATCTTAAAACTATGCAAAAGCTTTTTGAAAACGGCTCGTTTGACTGCATAGTAAATTTAGCCGCGCAAGCAGGAGTTCGCTACTCTCTCATCAATCCGCACGCCTATATAAATAGCAATATTTTAGGTTTTACAAATATTCTTGAATGTTGTCGTAATTATGGTGTGAAAAACCTCGTATATGCAAGCTCAAGTTCGGTTTATGGGCTAAATGAAAAAATGCCGTTTTCCACTCACGAGAGTGTAAATCATCCCATCAGTTTGTACGCCGCGAGCAAGAAATCAAACGAACTTATGGCGCACACTTATAGCCATCTTTTTGGACTTAGCACGACCGGACTAAGATTTTTTACCGTTTATGGCGAGTGGGGACGTCCTGATATGGCTCTGTTTTTATTTACCAAAGCTGCCTTAGAGGGCAAAGCTATCGATGTTTATAACTATGGAAAGATGAAAAGAGACTTCACTTACGTAGCTGATATCGTAAAAGGCGTAATAAAATGCGTGGATAACCCGGCTATTGCGAATTTAGCGTGGGATGCAAGCCATCCTGATCCAGCTACTTCAAACGCGCCTTATAAAATTTATAATATCGGAAATAACTCTCCAGTCGAGCTAATGGACTATATAAAGGCGATCGAGATAAAACTAGGACGTGAAATTAAAAAAAATCTTATGCCGCTTCAAGCAGGTGATGTTCCTTCGACTTACGCCGATGTGAGCGATCTAGTAGAGGATTTTAACTATAAACCAAATACTAGCGTAAATGATGGAGTTGCAAGATTCGTGCAGTGGTATATGGACTATTATAAAGTAAAAATTTGAAGTTTTTAGCTCTATTATTAATCGCTTTTTTAATTTTAAAAGCCGAAGTTATGCTATTAAAAGAGTATAATGATGAAAATTTAAGCGGTTGGTTAATGAGCGAAAAGTATGATGGCGTGAGAGCTATCTGGGATGGCAAGAGTTTGAAAAGCAGAAATGCTAAGATCATCAAAGCTCCAAAATGGTGGCTAAAAGATTTTCCGAATTTCGCTATAGACGGTGAGCTTTGGAGCGGACGAGGCGAGTTTGAGTTTATCGGCTCCGTGATTAGTTCTTTTGATGATAAAGGTTGGGAAAATATCAAATTTATGATATTTGATGTGCCAAACGCTAAGGGAAATTTGCGCGATAGACTAGAAGTGCTGCGTGAGTTTTTAAGTCAAAATTCAAATGAGTTTATACGGGTAATAGAGCAGATAAAAATAGACTCAAACGAAGACGCTTTTGCGTTTTTAGATGAGGTCGTTAGAGGTGGTGGCGAGGGCATAGTCGTAAGAAATGAAAACGCACCTTATAAAAATGGTAGAAGCGGCGAAATTTTAAAGCTCAAAAAGTTTAAAGATAGTGAGTGTAAAGTCGTCAAACTGCAAAACGGTAAAGGTAAATTTGAAGGACTTTTAGGTTCGCTGATTTGTGTTGATATTTTTAGTAACATAGAGTTTAAGATAGGTTCTGGTTTTAGTGATGAGCAAAGAGCAAATCCGCCAAAAGTCGGCACTATCATTACTTATAAATATCAAAATTTAACTAAATACGCTAGGCCTAGATTTCCCGTATTTTTACGTGTTAAAAGCGATAATAATTTAACAAAATAAAGGATAAAATATGAAAAAAGTATGTTTTTTAGCTGTAGTATTTGTTATAAGCGCCGGCGCATGGCCTATAAACGAAGCGAGTAACGCTTTTGAGAGAAAATATCATAGAGAAGGCTCAATTTATAGACAATTAGGGCAAGGAAAATGGGAATGCACTGATAGATATTCTAAAGATTCAGCTGAGCTTGAGTGGTGTATAAAAGGCTGGGAATATATGGATGAAAAGCTGGAGAGCAAGAAGAGGGATTGGTGAGTTTAAAAAGATAAAAATCTCATCTTTGGCTCAATGCCTACTTAACTTATATGTGAAGTTAAAATAATAAGGTAAAAAATGGTAACAAAAGAGAATTTAGCCCAAGTACTAAAACTTTTAGAATTTAAACAAAACGGCGATATTTTTAGCAAAACTTATGCAAACGACGCAGTCATAAAAGTAGATTTTAAAAATTTTAAAATAATCTATCCACTAGAGATAAAAAAAGGCGATGAGACTACTTGCAACTTTTCTCATACTGAAAATTTAGTCGTTTTAGAGTGCGTAAATCGTCTGCTTGAAAAAGGCTATAAGCCTGCAAATTTAGAGCTTGAACCGCGTTGGCAGCTTGGGCGAGATGCCAAAAGCGGCAAAGCTGATATTTTAGTAAAAGATGAAAGCAATTTGCCATATTTAATAATTGAGTGTAAAACCGCCGGAAGTGAATTTAGCAAAGAGTGGAATAGAATGCAAAATGAGCCTAGCCAGTTAATCAGCTATCATCAACAAGAGCGTAGTGCAAAGTTTCTAGCACTTTATACAAGCGATTTTAAAGACAATGAGCTTAAATTTGAAAATTATATTTTAAATTTTAACGACAATGAAATCTACTTACAAAGTCAAGGCTTTGCCAAAAGTTACCAAACAGCCACAAGTGCCGAAGAGATTTTTAAAGTTTGGAGTGAAATTTACAAAGGCGATTACTCACAAGTTGGAATTTTTGAGATAAATATAAATCCTTATGAAGTTGGTAAAAGCGCACTTTGTTTTGATGATTTAGTAGAGCTTACTAGCCAAAACGAAGATGGCAAAAGCTATGAAGATGGCAAATATCACGATTTTGCCACGATTTTGCGTAAATACAACATAAGCGGTAAGGAAAACGCCTTTGATAAACTTGTAAATCTGTTTTTATGTAAAATTTACGATGAAACGCACAATAAAGAAAACTTACAATTTTGTTACCGTGGCGTTACGGCTGACAGCTTTGAAGCGATGCAAGAGCGTTTGATGAAGCTTTATAAAGATGCTATGAAAGAGTATTTAAACGAAGAAATCACATATGTAAGCGATGAACAAATAGATGAGCAGTTTAGCGACTTTAAACGAAACAAAATCAAAACTCAAACACTAAAAAACCAGATAAACGAATTTATCCGTATGCTAAAATTTTACTCTCATAGCGATTTTAGCTTTATTGAAGTACATAACAAAACTCTTTTTGAGCAAAACGCACAAGTTTTAAAAGCCATTATTAAGCTTTTTGAAAACCTAAGATTAACTCAAAATAAAACCAACCAGCTTTTAGGCAATCTTTTTGAGTTATTTTTGCAAAAAGGTATGAAGCAAGATGAGGGGCAGTTTTTTACGCCTATTCAAATTTGCGAGTTTATAGTGCATTCTTTACCGCTTAAAATGCTTTTTGATAATGGTATTCCAAAGGTGATTGACTATGCTTGTGGTGCGGGACATTTTCTAAATACGTATGCAAATATAGCTAAAAGTATAAGTAATGATTCTGAAGCTATAAACTCAAACATTTATGGCATAGAAAAAGAATATCGCCTAAGTAAAGTCGCAAAAGTAAGTGCTGCTATGTATGGGCAAAGTGGTGTTAAAATTTCTTATGCAGACGCTCTTGATGAGAGCAAATTTAAGGAGCGTGATTTTGACTTGCTTATAGCAAATCCACCTTATAGTGTAAAAGGTTTTTTGCAGACTTTATCAAAAAACGAATGCGAAAAATACGAACTTTTTAACTATATAAATTTAGAAAGTTCAAATGCTATCGAGTGTTTTTTTATTGAACGTGCAAACAGACTTTTAAAAAGCAATTCAAAGGTTGCTATTATCTTGCCTTCAAGCATTTTAAATAAAGACGGCGTTTATGAAAAAACTAGAGAGATAATTTTAAGAAATTTTGACATCATCTCTATAACCGAGTTTGGTTCAAATACCTTTGGCGCTACTGGTACAAATACCGTAATTTTATTTTTAAGTAAAAAGCAAACTTATGTAAATGGCTTTAATTCTCAAAGTTATGAAAACTTAAAAGAAAATATAGAAAGCTCGCTAGATTTTTCTAATCTTTATTTGCTTGAGGGCTTGCTAGCGTATTGCGAATTTATGGGTTATAAAAAAGATGAGTTTAGAGAGTTTTTAAGCGGTGGTTATGGAGAAATTTATAGCCACGATATTTTTAAAGAGTATTTAAACGAATTTAAAAACTCATCCGCGCTATCAAATTTAAAAAAATCTAAACGCTATAAAGATAGCAATGAAAAAGAAGCTTTAGAGCAAAAAGAATTTTTGAACTTTTGTCTAAATTTAGAAAAAGAGAAAATTCTCTTTTTTAGCTTATTAAAAGATACAAAAACTCTCATCATAAAAAGCCCGAGCGAAAACAAAGCTCAAAGCAAATTTTTAGGCTATGAGTGGAGCAATCGCAAAGGAAGCGAAGGGCTAAAAGAGCTACAAACGCCCTATTTTTCGCCGCTTTTCGAGCGTGAAAATTTAGATAATCCTGAAAAACTTTGCTTTTTAGTAAGACGTGCTTTTATCTTAAATGATGACTTTGAAAAACAAAAATCAAAAGATCCATATGTTAGTTTTAGCCAAAATTTACAAATTCCTGCGAATTTAAGCGAATTTGCCTTTACCACGCCGCTGTTAAAATGCCTTGATTTTACGAGTGCGAAATTTAATAAAGCCATAAATTTAAATATTGCAAGTAGCAAAAATGGCGTAAATTTAAATCCTTTTGAAGGGTCTAAATTTAAGCTTGTAAAACTTGGAGAAATTTGCGAAATTTTAACAGGTTCAACACCAAGCACACAAAAAAAAGAATTTTATGGTTCTGATTTTCCTTTTTATAGACCAGCGGATTTAATTAATGGTAGAAATGTTAATTCATCTGAAGTTATGGTCTCAAAACTTGGATATGAAAGTCAGAGAGCTTTACCCAAAAAATCTATCTTAGTTAGTTGCATTGGAACAATTGGAAGAGTTGGGATGATTGAAAAAAGTGGAATTTTTAATCAGCAAATTAATGCATTATTGCCAAATAATAATTATATAAGTGAATTTTTATTTTATTTGTTTGATACTAATTTTTTTAAACAATTATTAATTCAGCAGACACACAATACAACAGTTCCAATTATAAATAAAAGTAAATTTTCAAATATTAAAATTCCGCTTCCGCCGCTTGAGGCTCAAGAAAAAATCGTTAAAGAGTGCGAAGAGGTAGAAGAGAAATTTAAAACTATTAGAATGAGTATTGAAGAGTATAAAAGCTTGATTAAAGAAATTTTAATTAAAAGTTGTGTAATCACCGATGCTAGTTTAGAGATAGGGGGGGGTATGAGCAAAATTTAGCTCAAATTTTAAACGATTTACCATCACCGCAAAATTATGGCTTAAGCGAGTGGGAAAGCGTAAAATTAACAAATAAAGATTTTATATTAAAAATCGGTAAGCGTGTTTTAGATAAAGATTTAACGCAAGATGGCATAAATGTATTTAGTGCAAATGTTAAAGAACCTTTTGGAAAAATAAATAAAGATTTAATAAAAGATTTTAGTCTTGATAGTGTTTTATGGGGAATTGATGGAGATTGGATGACAGGATTTGTAAAAGCAAATGAACCTTTTTATCCGACTGATCATTGCGGAGTTTTAAGAAGTAAATCACATAAAGCAAAAATTTTAGAATTTGCTCTTTTTGAAGTTGGTGCTAAATTTGGATTTTCTAGACAAAATAGAGCATCAATTGAAAGAATTTCTAATTTAACTTTATCACTTCCGCCGCTTGAGGCTCAAGAAAAAATCGTTAAAGCCATTGAGTTTTGTGAGGGTGAAATTTCAAATTTAAATAATGAGTTAAAAACGCTAGAAAACGCCACAAGCAAAATTTTAAAACGTGAATTATTTTAGGCTATTTAAGTCTAAACTAGCTATAATAATCACTAAGATTTAAAGTAAAACGAAGGCGAAAAATGAATATCTTGATAACCGGAGGAGCTGGATATATCGGCTCTCACGTTTTAAAATCTCTGTTAGAAGAGGGTGGGCATAACATAACTGTCATAGATAATTTCTACACAGGAAGTAAAGAGGCGTTAGTAACGCTTGAAAAAGTTGGAAAATTCGAGTTTATAAAATGCTCTTTAGAAGACACTTCTAGCCTTAGGGAGATTTTTAGAGGGCGTAATTTTGAAGCAATCATACATTTTGCAGCATATATAGAAGTGTTTGAAAGTATGGTAAAACCACTGAAATATTATCTAAATAACACGGCAAACGCCGCAAATTTAATAAATTTAGCTGTTGAACACGGTGTGAGTAAGTTTATATTTAGCTCGACTGCTGCTACTTATGGGGAGCCTAGTAGCGGCGTAGTCGATGAAACAAGCGAGCAAAATCCGATCAATCCATACGGTAGAAGCAAGCTCATGACTGAGTGGATCTTAAAAGACGCCGCGCTTGCAAACAGGGATTTTAAATTTGGCATTTTGCGTTATTTTAACGTAGCTGGAGCAAGCACGGACGGGCTTATCGGTCAAAATTATCCAAACGCGACTCATCTTATCAAAGTAGCCACTCAAACGATTACTGGAAAAAGAGAAAGTATGAGTATTTTTGGGAGTGATTACGCTACAAAAGATGGAACTTGTGTAAGAGATTATATCCATATAGAAGATCTTGCAAATGCTCATTTGGCCGTACTTGAATATCTAAAAACAAATGATAGTGATATATTTAACGTGGGCTATGGTAGAGGATTTAGCGTAAAAGAAGTCGTTCAAACGGCTAAAAAAGTTGGCGGAGTGGATTTTAAAGTATTAAATGCCCCACGCCGCGAAGGAGATCCAGCTATGCTTATATCAGACGCAAGCAAGCTTAGAAATAAAACTAGTTGGAAACCGACTCGCGAGAGTTTGGAGCTCATCATCAGCTCAGCTTTAGAGTGGGAGAAGAAACTCAAATGAAAATAGCAGTAGTAGGCACAGGATATGTTGGGTTAGTCAGTGGAGCTTGTTTTGCGAAGATGGGTAATGATGTTATTTGTATAGACGTCGCAGAAGAAAAAATACAAAATCTAAAACAAGGTATTATCCCTATTTACGAACCAGGTCTTAAAGAGATAGTAATCGAGTATTATGAGAAGCAAAATTTAAGATTTAGCACGGATATCAAAGAAGCTTTAAGCTTTGCTAATGTTGTTTTTATAGCAGTCGGTACGCCTATGGGCGGAGATGGACAAGCAGATTTAAGATATGTTTTACAAGTTGCAAAAAGCATAGGCGAACATATGCAGCATCCCCTTGTCGTGGTCGATAAAAGCACTGTTCCAGTAGGAACAGCACATAAAGTAAGCGAAGTTATATCAAAAGAGCAGCAAAATAGAGGCGTGGAGATCAAATTTGAAGTAGTTAGCAATCCTGAGTTTCTAAAAGAAGGAGCTGCCGTTGAGGATTTTTTAAAGCCTGATCGTGTTGTGGTAGGAGCTAGTAGCGAGTTTGGATTTAACGCCTTAAGAGAGCTTTACGCGCCGTTTATGAAAAATCATAATCGTCTTATAGAGATGGACGTAAAAAGTGCTGAGATGACGAAATACGCCGCAAACTCTATGCTTGCTACCAAAATAAGTTTTATAAACGAGATGGCTACAATCTGCGAAAAAGTCGGAGCCGATATAAATATGGTTAGGCGCGGAATCGGAAGCGACTCTCGTATAGGGTATAGTTTTATCTATCCTGGATGCGGTTATGGCGGAAGCTGTTTTCCAAAAGACGTTGAAGCACTTATCTACACCGCTAAACAAAACGGTATAGATCCGCTAGTTTTAAAAGCTGTGGAAGATAGAAACAAAGCTCAAAAAAGAGTGATTTTTGATAAGATAAATGCATATTTTAACGGTAATTTAAAAGGTAAAACTATAGCGATTTGGGGGCTTGCGTTTAAACCAAATACCGATGATATGAGAGAAGCGACTTCTATAACTATTATAAATTTGCTTATAAAAAACGGAGCTAAAGTACAAGTTTTTGATCCAAAAGCTTACGCTGAAGCTAAAATTTATTTTAAAGATTTGGATGTGATTTATGCTCCAAACAAATACGACGCGCTAAACGGAGCTGATTGTTTGGCTTTGCTGACTGAGTGGAGTGAGTTTAGATCTCCTGATTTTATAGAGATGAAAAATCGCCTTAAAACTCCTACTATATTTGATGGGCGAAATCAGTATGATAGAAATATTTTAAAAGAGTTGGGATTTATATATTTTGAGATAGGTGTTGCCGATGAGTTTTGAATTTAAAAAAGCGTCTAAAAGATGAGTTTATTTACTCATAAACATAAGTTTCATTTGCAATATAAAATACATAATTCTATGGATTTTGAAAGTGTGAAGTCTTTTGCCTTAAAGACGAATTTATTCGTCGGTAAAATAAAGTGATCTGTTTGCAATGGCTTTAAATCTTATAGCAAGTATCGTAGTTTTCAGCCTTCAGATGCTTATAAATTTCTTTTTAACTCCTTTTATCTTAAAGGTTTTAGGAGATGAAGCGTACGGATTTTTAGGTCTTGCAAACTCATTCGTAAATTACGGTTATATCTTAACTTTGGTTATAAACTCAGTCGCGGGACGCTTTGTGGCGTATGAATACCACAGAGGAAATCTCTTACAAGCAAGTAAATATTATTCGTCCGTGCTCGCGGTAAATTTTATATTTTGCATTTTTATATGCGTGGTTTGCTCTGCTTTTATACTAAATTTAAAAGAGTTTATAAACGTTTCAGAAGCCTTAGTGGACGATGTTAAGCTCACTATGGCGTTTTATTTTATAAATTTTTGTTTGGGGCTTTTTAACGCGGTTTTAACTATAAGTGCTTTTGTGAAAAACAAGCTTTATATGATATCTGTTAGAAATGCCGTTTCAACTGCGATTTTTGCGTTTGTTTTGGTGGTACTTTTTTATATTTTTCAACCGATGATCTATTACACCGCGATTTCTGCGCTGTTAGCGTCGATTTTCGTATTTATTAGCGCGATTTATATAACGAAAAAACTGCAAACCGGGCTTAAGTTTAGGCTAAAGTATTTTAGGCTAAATCTTATCAAAAAACTCATAAGCTCCGGAACTTGGAATAGTTTTAATATGCTAAGTCATACTTTGATCAACGGTATTGACTTGCTACTTTGCAATATCTTTATAAACGCAGCTTCTATGGGAATTCTCTCGGTTTCAAAAGCCGCCATTTTGATAGCGGAGTCATTTATAGGTACCGTGGGCGCGACTTTTATGCCTAAATTTATAGAGCTATACTCAAAACAAAGTATAAATGATCTCATAAACGAAGTGAAGTTTTGCTTAAAAACGTTGTCTTTTATAAGTATCTCTCCAGTGGCTGTATTTGCAGTGCTTGGAAGTGAGTTTTACACTCTTTGGTTGCCTTTTAAAACTGATTATGAGATAAGTTTTATTTATAATCTTTCTCTCATCGCTCTAATGCCCGTGATTTTTATAGCGGCTATGCAGCCTCTTCTTAGTTTAAACACGGTCACAAACAAGCTTAAACGCCCGGCCGTTGCAAATCTCATCATGTCTTTTAGCGTTGTTGCTTTTCAGCTGATTTTCATAAAAGATTTCGGGCTTTACTCTATCGCGATTTGCGCAAGTGCTGGATATTTGGCTAGAATAATTTTGTTTGATATATCAAATGCCGGAGTAAATTTAAATCAAAAAATGAGTCTATTTTATCCGGTATTTTTAAGAAATGTTTTTGTTTTTGCCGTTGTTTTGGTATCTATATTATTGCTAAAAGATTTTGTAGAGATAAAAGGTTGGTTAAGTTTTGTTTTAGCGGGAACTATTTTTTTACTTCTTGGTTATGTAATTAGTTTCTTAATCGTTTTTAATAAAAATGAGAAACTGCTTTTAAAGCTTAAAATTTTGGCTATAATTTATAAATTTAAATAAGCAATCAAGGATTTTAATGAAAGTTTTATTTATCATCTCAACTCTTAGAGCAGGCGGCGCCGAAAGAGTGGCTAGTCTGCTTGCTAGCGAGTTTGCCATTGGTAATGATGTTAGCTTAGCTAGGTTTGATAATGAAAAACCTTTTTATGAGATGCATGATAAAGTAAAACTTTTAAGTCTTGATTTAGGTACTGGGGATTGTGGATTTTTTGGGAATTTTAAAAAGCGTTTTAGCAAGATTTTTACGATTAGAAAGCTTATAAAAAATGGTGAGTTTGACTGCGTGATATCTTTTATGGATAGTACGAATTTACTTGTTTTGCTTGCAGCTCTTTTTCTGAAGACCAAAATAATCATCTCTGAGCATAGTTATCATAAATTTTTAAGTTTTAAATGGAGAGTTTTAAAGCGCTTTATATATCCATTTGCAGATGGACTTTCAGTGCTTACAAAAGAGGATTTTGAGTATTATAAATTTGTAAAAAATAGATCCGTAATATATAATCCAATGTTTTTTAATGTAGATATAGACGCAAGTAAGCCTGAAAAAGAAAATATAATTATTTTTGTAGGAAGACTTATAAAAGCTAAAGGGTGCGATGTTTTTTTAGAAGCTTTAAGTCTTATAAAATATGAATTAAAAGATTGGAAAATTCTTGTTTTGGGAGATGGAGATGAGATTTTAAATTTAAAAAATTTAGCAAAAAATAGAAATTTAAATATAGAATTTTGCGGTATGGTAAATAATATATCTAATTACTATAAAAAAGCTAAGATTTTAGTTTTAAGTTCTAGGAGTGAGGGTTTGGGCAATGCTTTTATAGAGGCGATTTTTTATAATATTTTAAGAGTATCCACCCCTACAAGCGGTGCAAAAGAGCTTATAAAAGATGGATTTGACGGACTTATAAGCGAGGATTTTAGCGCTGAGAGTTTGTCTAAAAAGATAAAAATGTCTCTTAGCGGCTGTGATAGTTTAGTCGAAAATGCGAAATTAAGACAAAGTGAATTTGAGATAAAAAATATATATAATAGGTGGTTGAATTTGATAAAAGAAGCAGCAAATTGAATATAATCTTTTTTATTTCAGCTCTTAGAAACGGTGGAGCTGAGCGAGTATTGCAAGTTTTAAGTAGTGAGTTTAGTAAAAAACATAGTGTAGAAGTAGTCTACTTTGAAGAAGATAAAAAACACTATGAATTTTTAGTTAAGACAACTCATTTAAATATATATCATAATACTACAATATTATCTAAATTTAAAAAGTTTTTTACTATTAGAAATTTTATAAAAAGTAAAAAACCAGATCTTATCATAAGTTTTATGGATCAAACAAATATAAATTTAATAATATCAACTATGTTTATGTCTCGTACGTTGATAATAACCGAGCATGTTAGCCATACACTTTTAAAGTCTAAAATTTGGCGCTTTATAAGGGATTTTAGTTATAGATTTGCAAGTGGATTAACCGTTCTTACTAAAGAGGATTTTGAGTATTATAAATTTGTAAAAAATAGAGCTATAATGCATAATCCGATCTTTCATAAGCCAAAAAATACTAAATACTATAAAGAAAGTATAATTTTAAGTGTTGGTAGATTAGAAACAGTGAAAGGATATGAAAATTATTTTAAAGCTTTAAGTCTCATAGATAAAAATATACTTGATAAATGGGATATTATTATAGCCGGTAATGGTAGTTTGGAAAATAGCCTTCAAAATCTAGCTATAAATTTAAATTTAAAAATAAATTTTGTGGGTCATCAAAAAGATATAGGCAGTTTGTATGAAAGAGCAAAAATTCTAGCTTTGCCTAGCATGAACGAGGGATTTGGAAATGTTCTTATAGAGGCTTTATTTTACGAGTGTGCAAGAGTATCCACCCCTACAAGCGGTGCAAAAGAGCTTATAAAAGATGGATTTGACGGACTTATAAGCGAGGATTTTAGCGCTGAGAGTTACGCAATAACTCTTGAAAAACTTTTAAAAAATGATGGAATGTGTCAAAATTTAGTACAAAACGCAAATTTAAAAAAATCGAAATTCGAGATAGAAAATATCATAGATAAATGGTATAAATTTATAAAAGAGTGCGAACAATGAAAAAGTTAAGTGTTTTTATATATTCTATGGCGGGCGGTGGAGCCGAGAGGGTTGTAAGCAACCTTTTGACTGAGCTTATAAATTCGTATGAGGTGCATTTGATCCTTATGAACGATAGGATATTTTACGAGATTCCAAAAGATGTAAAAATTCATTATCTTGAAAGCTCAGAACCGTTTGAAAATGGACTTTGGAAACTTATCAAACTTCCATTTTTAGGGCTAAAATATAAAAAACTTTGCCAAAATCTCGGTATAGATTTGCATTTTGTCTGGATGAATAGACCTTGCTATATTGCTGGATTTGCCCGTATTTTCGGAGATAAAAAGCCGCTCATACTAAATGAATGTTCAACTCCTAGCGTGCTTTATAAAGATTCTAGTTTGAAGTCGAAAATAAGTAAATTTTTGCTTAAAAAACTTTATCCAAAAGCTGATTTTATATATCCAAATAGTATTGGAAATTTAAATGATTTAAGAGATAATTTCGATATAGATCCAAAAAAAATGCGCGTTCTTTATAATGCTTTAAATTTAGATGAGATAAGAGAAAAAAGCAGAGATTTAATAGATGAAAAAGAACCTTTTTTTCTAAGTGTAGGAAGACTTGATAGCGGTAAAAATCATGAGCTTTTGATAAGATCTTATGCAAATTTAAAAAATTGCGATAAAAATCTTTTGATATTAGGCGAGGGAGTTTTAAAAGAACATTTGCAAGGTGTTATAAATGAGTTAAATTTAGAAGGTAGGGTAAAGCTTTTAGGATTTGATAATAATCCGTATAAATATATGTCAAAATGCTATGCTTTTGTTTTCGTTAGCCTTTTTGAAGGTTTTTCAAATGCTCTTATAGAAGCTCTTGCTTGCTCTAAACTAGTTATTTCAAGTGAGCATAAAAGTGGCGCAAGAGAGCTTTTAGGTGATGACAAATGGGGAGTTTTGGTTCAGGTAAATGATGAAATTGCTACAACTAAAGCTATGCAAAAAGCTTTAGATGAGCCAGATTGGGTGAAAATTTATGAAAAAAACGCTATTATAAGAGCTTCATTTTTTGATAAAAGAAAAATCGCAGATGAACTTATAAAAGATTTAGAGGAAATTTATGAAAAACTTGGGTAATTTTTTTATGATATTTAGATCAAATACTCTGTTTTTGATCATTTTAGCATATATTTTTAGTGTAATTTGTAGATTTGAGTGGATATATTGGGCGAGCGGTTACGCTGAGTTTTTTTGGAACAACCAACTTATGATAAGTACAAATGACGGATATGCGTACGCTGAGGGCGCTAGAGATATGATAGCTGGCTTTCATCAGCCAAATGATCTTAGCTTTTATGGAACTCCGCTGTCTTCTATAACATATCTTTTGGTCGAGATTACGCCATTTTCTCTAGAAACCATTATGGTATATTTAAGTGTATTTTTAGGCGGTCTTGTGGTAATTCCTATCATACTAATGGCGCGTGAAATCGGTGAGATTAAAGCCGGATTTATCGCCGCACTGCTTGCTAGTATAGCAAATAGCTATTACAATAGAACAATGGCCGGCTATTATGATACTGATATGCTTATTATCTCGCTTCCTATTTTTACGTTTTGGGGTATTGTGAGATTATATACAAAGCGTGATTTGAAATCGTTTTTGATCATTTCATTTTCTATGCTTATTTATAGCTGGTGGTATCCATCAAGTTTCTCTTTGAATGTGGCTATCACTTTGTTTTTTGGACTTTATACTATTATTTTCGATAGAAAAAATATCTTAAATTATCAAGCTGTTTTATTTATGATTTTAGCTATTAGCGGGGCTGAGTATTTTATAAGGGCGATTTTGATTTTGGCTCTATTTGTATTTATTAAATTTAAACCAAATTTGATAAATACAAAAGTTATGATCTCTTTGTATGCCGCTGTTTTGCTGTTTTTTATATATTTTGGCGGATTAAATCCTATCTGGTTTCAGCTCAAATTTTACATATTTAGAAGCGTTAGCGATAGCGATGGCGTTATGTTTAAGTATTTTAACGTAAATCAGACTATTATGGAGTCTGGAATGATAGATTTCAGATTTTTCGCTCAGAGAATAAGCGGCGATATTTTCGTGTTTTTAATAGCGCTTATCGGATATGTTTTGCTTTGTTTTAAATATCGCATATTTTTAGTTACTTTACCTATGATCGGTCTTGGGTTTTTGTCTTTAAAGGGCGGACTTAGATTTACTATTTACGCTGTGCCTATGATGGCTTTTGGATTTGGATATGCTTTGAACTGGATTTCAAAATTTATAAAAATAGATAAAAAACATAGAAAAATATCTCTCTACGCAGTAACTTTTTTTAGCTTTTTACCTGTTATTTTACTTGTTTTACTGCAAATTTACGAGGGGATATATTTGGATGAATTTAAATTTTTATTTCCTATTTTTGTAGTTGCTTATATACTTTTTTACTTTAAATTTAGGCGTGAAATTGCCACTATGGTTCTATTCCCATTAAGTTTATTTGCACTTACGCCATCTCTTATACATATCTATGAATACAAGCCTCTAACCGTATTTATGAATAGCGAAGTTAAGGTTCTAGACAAACTAAAAACTATCGCAGACCCCGAGGATTACGTAGTAGCTTGGTGGGATTATGGTTACGCGATTCGCTATTATAGCGATACAAAGACTCTTATTGATGGAGGAAAGCATCTAGGTAGAGAGAATTTTGCCGTTAGTTGGGCTCTTAGCAGACCTTTTATCTCTTCGGCAAATATGGCGAGACTTGAGGTGGAATATACCGAAAGAGGATTTGAGCAGAAATTTAATTCAAATTTAAATGAGATGCTAAAAGATTATAATGCTTCAGACGTAAATGGTTTTTTGGCTAGTTTAAATGATCAAAATTTTACTCTTCCTGAAAAAACTAGAGATATTTATTACTATCTTCCAGATAGAATGATGGGCATTTTTCCTGTCGTGACTAAATTTTCTAGGTTGGATTTAGTAACTGCCAAAGAGTTTAGAGACGCATTTTTCATAGTATCTACTTCATTTGCTCAAGGCGGCGATGGAGTCGTACTAAGCGAAGGTATAACCATAGCAAATGATGGAACAAAGATATCTTTTAGCGGAAAAACATTTAGAGTAAATAGCTATATAGAGACAAAATACGATAAAAATATGAATTTAGAAAAACAAATTCATCATATAGATGATAACGGCGGCTTCTACGTAGTTTATATGGTTGATTATGGCAGATTTCTTATTATGGACAAGGAGATGTTTAATTCAACTTATATTCAGCTGTTTGTGCTTGAAAATTACGAAGGTTCGGACTACGAGCCTATTATATTAGATCCAAGCGCTAAGGTGTATAAACTAAAGAGATAATATTATGAAAATAGGTTTTTTATCACATTCGGATTTGAGTATTTATTATTTTAGAGCTCCTATAATGCGAGCTTTAAGGGACAGAGGACATAAAGTTTTTGCTATTGTTCCAAATGGTAGATATATAAATAAAATAAGCAGCGAGTTTCAAACTGTAATTTATGATCTTGATAAAGCTAGTTTAAATCCTTTTAGGGTTTTAAAAGACACAAAAGATCTTGCAAATATCTTAAAGCCTTTAAATTTAGATATGATTCAAACTGCAGCTCATAAATCAAATGTTTTTGGTACGTTTGCTGCTCAAAAAGCCGGTATCAGGCATATTTTAAATTTAGTAGAAGGAATGGGCAGCTTCTACACAAAAAGTGATATAAAGACTATAGTCGTAAGAAATGTTATAGAAATGTTATATAAACATGCGTTTAGTATAAGCGATGCTTGTATATTTGTTAATGACGCCGATCCTGATTATATGTTAAAAAAAGGAATTATAGACTCTTCAAAAGTAAGACGCATAAAAAGCGTAGGAATCGATGCTAACGAGTTTGATCCAAGTATAGTTAGCGCTCAAGAGTTTGGTCAAAAAAAAGTAGTTTTGATGGTTGGAAGAGCGCTTTTTGATAAAGGTATAAGAGAATTTTACGAGGCAGCCGATCTACTTAGTAGTAGAGATGATTGCAAATTTGTATTTGTAGGAGATACTTATGAGGGAAATGCTAGTAGCGCTAGTAGTTTATTTTTACAAAATCAAAATGTAACATGGATAAAGTGGAGTGATAGGATAAGAGAGATTTTAAAAGGATCATATATCTATGTATTACCTAGCTATAAAGAGGGATTTCCAAGAACTGTTTTAGAAGCTATGAGTATGGAAAAGGCTTGTGTGGTAAGCGGATGCGATGGATGTTTGGAGGCTGTAAAAGACGGAGTAAACGGACTGATTTGCAAAGTAAAAGACTCAAAAGATTTAGCTAGTAAGATAGAAACTCTTTTAGATAACGAACATCTTGTAAAAAAGATGGGGAAAAACGGTCGAAATTTAGTCTTAGAAAATTATGATGAACATATAATAACTAAACAATATCTCGAAGTTTATAAGGAATTTATAGATGTATAGAGCATTTTTTAAACGTTTTTTGGATTTTTTTGGATCTTTGGTTTTGATATTTTTAACGAGCCCTATTATGATATGGGCATATTTTGCTATAAAAAAGCGTTTAGGAAGTCCGGTGATTTTCACTCAAAATAGACCTGGGCTGGGCGAAAAAATCTTTCAAATTTATAAATTTAGAACTATGAGCGATGAAAAAGATGAAAACGGCAAACTTCTAAGTGACGAGCTTCGTTTGGGCGAATTTGGTAAAAAATTAAGATCTCTTAGTATAGATGAGCTACCGCAGCTTTTTAATGTTTTAAAAGGTGATATGAGTTTTATAGGACCAAGACCTTTGCTCATCCAGTATTTGCCGCTTTATAACGATGAACAAAAGCTTCGACACACGGTAAGGCCAGGTATAACCGGACTTGCTCAAGTAAACGGTAGAAACGGTATTAGCTGGGCGAAAAAGTTTGAATATGATAGCTACTACGCTAAAAATTTAAGTTTTTTAATGGATGTAAAAATAGCGTTTTTAACGGTTAAAAAAGTTATTAAAAAAGATGGTATAAGTAAAGAAGGTATGGTTACTACTGAAGAGTTCAACGGAAATAATTAGGTTGAAATATGAAAAAAATTTATATTTACGGTCATAGTGGACATGGCAAGGTAGTTTCTGAAATAGCAAAGTTAAATGGCTATGGCGAGATCATTTTTTTAGACGACGCAAGCGAGTTTAAATTTAAAAAAGAACTCCCAAAGCATGATATAATAATAGCCATAGGCAATGCTAGAATAAGACATAAATTACAAACAATGGTTTTACAAAATGGATTTAACGTAGTAAATTTAATCCATCCAAGCGCCGCTATCTCTCAAAGCGCTAAATTCGGAAAAGGTATCGTAGTAATGGCAAACGCAGTAGTAAATGCGAACGTTATATTAGAAGATGGAGTTATAATAAACTCAGGCGCGATAATAGATCATGACTGTTTTATAGGCGAATTTGCTCATATATGCCCGGGAGTTTCTTTGGCCGGAAACGTAAGCGTAGGGAAGTTTAGCTGGATAGGAATAGGAAGCTGTGCGATACAAGGCGTCAAAATAAAAAACGACATTATGATAGGCGCGGGAAGCGTAATTGTAAAAGATATTTTAATCGGAGATAAAGCATACGGAAATCCGTGTAAGGTAGTTTCAAAATAGTTTTTTAAATTTAAAAGCTGCACGGCGATCACGCAGCTTTTATTTGTATTTAAATTACATATCTCCAAAAAGAGCTTTTAGATTTTTTAAACCCTCTTCGTTGCTTACTTCTTGAGTAGGAGCGCCGATCTCATGAAGTATAATTTCAAATCCGCTTAACATACTTGCTAATCTTATATTTATACCGCTAACGCCGATAGCTTTACTTTTTTGTTCTGGCACTAAAGAAACAATGGCTTTTTTATCGTCTATTTTTACCGAGCTTACTATGGCAGGAGCTAGAGCTCTTGCAACAAATATGGCCGGTTCGCTGCTATACTCTATGGCGTCTATATTTTCTCCGTTTAATTCACTGCTTACGGCGTTTATTCTAACACCTTTTATCCCAACTGTAGCTCCGACTGCATCTATGTTGGGGGTTGTAGAAAATAGTGCGATTTTTGCTTTTTTACCTGGTATCCTAGCACTATTTTGGATTATAACGCCTCCATCTTTTATCTCTGGAACTTCTGCTTTTAAAAGTGCTTCTAAAAATTTTGGTGATGTACGCGAAAGTTCCACTTTTATACCATCTTTTTTATCTAAACGAACACTTTTTATGACTGCTTTTACTACATTTCCTACTTTAAATTTTTCATTTTTTATACGATTTTTCATACTCATTACGGCTCTTATCTCGTCAATCTCTACAAAAGTATTTTCTTCTGCGTCGACTCTTGTAACGGTGCCAAATACCAATGTGTTTATTTTAGAGTTATATTTTTCATAAATTTTTTCTTCAATCAATCTTTGAATATGGTATTCTATCTCGCGAGATAGTACCCCGGCTCCGGTTCTACCTAGTTCATCAATGTTTAGTTCATAGTTCAAGCTATCACCTATTTCGAGCGTGGCATCTAATTCGTGAGCTTTTTTGAGGCTGATAAAATGTTCTTCGTCTAGTCTCTCGTCACTATCTTCTACTACTAAAATTTTTTGATATAAATGTATAGCTTTTGTATTTGGGTCAAGACTAGCTTCATACTCACACTCATATCCGTACAATCTTTTTGCCGCATTTACGAATGCTCTTATGATTCTCTCTTTTACATCTTCGAAATTTAAGCCTTTTTCATTTGCTATAGATTCGATGATATCCGAAATTTTTTCCATAAAAAACCCTTTTGTTTATGCTGAAATTTGAAAATAATAAATTGGGGATTTAAAATTTGCAAGTGGACTGATTATAACTAAATTTAACTTTTATTTTCTTTAAAATTAATGTTATCAAATTCCGGTATTTTCAAATTTAAACGAATTTTTATCGCAATTTTGATATACTCACCAGCTTAAAACAGTAAAAAAGGACGGAAAATGGAGTTAAAGCTAGCCAGAACAGAACTTGATAATAAGCCAAAAACAATAAGTTTAGATAAAATAGAAGCAGCTATAGGCAAAGATGGCGGCAAAATTTTTTATTTCGATAAAGATAATTCGCACAAAGAGCTGATAGCTTTAGTAGAATATTTTGAAGAAAGAGGACTTAGCGTCTATCACCGTACAGTTAGATACGGACTTGATGAAAATGACTATATGTATGAGGTGCATATCCTTTGAGTGTCAAAAAGAAACTGTTTATAGAGACTTTAGGTTGCGCGATGAATGTTCGCGATAGTGAGCATATCATTGCCGAACTAAGTCAAAAAGAAAATTACGAAGTTACTAATATTATTGAGGATGCTGATCTCATACTCATAAATACCTGCTCAGTTAGAGAAAAACCGGTTCATAAGCTTTTTAGCGAGGTCGGAACATACGAAAAAGCTAAGAAAAAAGGGGCAAAGATAGGAGTTTGCGGTTGCACTGCAAGTCACCTTGGAAGTGAAGTTTTTAAGCGCGCTCCATATGTAGATTTCGTTCTTGGCGCTAGAAATATATCTAAAATAACAACAGCGCTTAATACTCCAAAATTCGTAAGCGTAGATATAAATCACGATGAGAGCGAGTATGCTTTTGGAGATTTTCGCTCAAGTCCTTATAAGAGCTTTGTAAATATTATGATAGGTTGTGATAAAAAATGTACTTATTGCATTGTTCCACAAACCAGAGGCGATGAGATAAGCATTCCAAAAGATATTATTTTAAAAGAGGTGAGAAAAGCAGCTTCTTCTGGCGCAAAAGAGATATTTTTGCTTGGTCAAAATGTAAATAATTACGGTAAAAGATTTTCAGGAACTCATGAAAAGATAGATTTTAGCGACCTTTTAAATTTAATAAGCGAAGTTGATGGCGTAGAGAGAATTCGTTTTACCAGTCCTCATCCGCTGCACATGGATGATAAGTTTTTAAAAGAATTTAGCACAAATCCTAAAATTTGTAAATCCATGCATATGCCTTTGCAAAGCGGCTCAAATGAGATTTTAAAAGCTATGAAAAGAGGATACACGAAAGAGTGGTTTTTGGATCGCGCTTTAAAATTAAGAGAGATTTGCTCCGATGTTACTATTTCTACAGATATCATAGTAGCGTTTCCAGGTGAAAGCGATAGGGATTTTGCCGATACTATGAGTGTTGTAGAAAGCATCAAATTTGAACAGATGTTTTCATTTAAATACTCATCTCGTCCGCTAACTCCTGCTGCAAGTATGACGAATCAAGTAAATAGCGATATAGCAAGTAGGCGCTTAAGTACGCTTCAAGCTAGGCATACTGAAATTTTAGATGAGATTGTAAAAGCTCAAAAAAACTCTATTCATGAGGTATATTTTGAAGAACTTAGAGCAAACAGTAGCGTAGCAGGGCGTACATTTAACAACTTTTTGGTGCAAACTAATGGCAGCGAAGAGTTACTTGGAAAGATACTAAAAGTAAAAATTACGGATCCAAAAAGAATGGTTTTATATGGTCAAATCATTTAAAGATAAATTTTTTATCAAATTTGTCGAGTTGTCAATCATATCTATTATGCATATCATATATATAACTTGTAAAAAAGAGTTTAAAGGCAAAAGTATCTCAAAAGAGCCTTGCGTAATTCTTTTTTGGCATGGAAAGCTTGTGATGCTTCCGTTTGTATTTAAAAAATGGTGGGATACTAAAAATGTAAAAGTCATGATTTCAGACCATAAAGACGGAGAAATGGTAAATGGCGTTTCTTATCATTTTGGCATAGGTACTATTAGAGGAAGTACTACAAAAGGGGCTTTAAAGGCACTTTTAGCTGCTTTTAGAACGATAAAAGAAGGAGCCGACGTTGCCATAACTCCAGATGGTCCAAAAGGTCCTAGGCATAGTATTTCAGATGGATGTGTCGCTATTCCTCAAAAGATGAATGTAAATATCGTAATTCTCAATTACGAAGCCAGTAAATTTTGGCAATTTGGCAGTTGGGATAAGATGGTTTTACCAAAACCATTTAGCAAAATAACCTATACCCTAAGTGAGCCGTTTAGCATATCAGGGCTTAGTATGGATGACGCTAAAGCACTTATATTAAGCAAAATGCCTAACTAAATTAGTGTATAATATAATTTTAATGCTAAATTTGATAACATATGTAATTAAATTTTAAGGCAAGGTATGGCTTCTTGGATTAGAAAGTTTTTATCAACTCTTTATGTAAGTGCGGTTATAAAAGATAATCAATGCTATACATATGCTAGAGCCATTAAAAATGGTAAAATTATAAAAAATTTAGAAGCCGTATTTGACTGTACAGATGGTAGAGTCGATATTAAATTTAACGAATATTTAAAAAAGCGCGAAAGCGAGTACCACTCGGTATATCTATCTGTTTTATTAAATAGTCCAAAGCAGTGGGCTATCCCTGCGGTTAGTAAGCAAGATTTTTCTAAATTTGCTATACAATACAATAGCGTAGATATAGTAGCTGTGGATAATAACTGGTCTATTGTAGTCCCAAAAGGTGAAATAGCAGCTTTTGATAGTTCTCTAAATAGAGCTGATGCAGATCTTATATATTCCCCGTTTTCTATCTTATATGAGAGTATCTTAAGAAATATGATAAAAGATAAATTGATACTATATATCTATAATATAGAAGATAGCATGACTATGATGATATTTCAAAATAAAGAAATGAGATTTTCGGCATATTTTGATACTAGAAAAGACAGTAGTCATTTGGTAGATGAAAAAGAGCTTAGTAAAGAAGATACTACAGATATAGACAATGTTATAGAAAAAGAAGAAGATAAGCTAAACGAATTAGACGGACTAGATGATTTAAGCTCCGTTATAAATAGTTCAAAAAAAGAGTCTTTTGAAGATCTGCAAAGCTCTGAAATAAATGATATCAATAGAAATTTAGAAGATAGCGTAAGAGATATCGGTAGAGAAACTTTGCTTTTAAATAATATACGTTTGGCGATTATGGAGTTTTATAAAAATGAAGCTTATAGAAGCGATTTTATAGAGCATATAATGATTTTTGATGGTTTGAAATTAGAAAAGTCATTTTTAAGCATCCTTGAATCAGAGCTTTTGATAGAAGCCGATATACAAGAGATAAATATTGAAAATGATATGAATGATATTATGATCAGAGAGCTTTATGTATGAGTTATAGCTTTATTAAACCAAAATTAAAACCGATATTTTCAATATTTTCTAAGATATGGATAGCTGCTATTTTGATAGTAACTTTTTCTTTGGTATGCGCTGATTTATTTATTAAATTTGAAACATATTCGCTTAAAAAACAAAACGACGAAAAACAAATCAGATACGACAAGATATTTGCACAGATTTCAAATTTAAAATCCGAGATGAAGACTCTTATGGTGCAAAGAGATGCTGCTCTTGATATATATTCATCAAATAATATTCTAAAAAAAAGTCTTCATAATCTATTTGATTTGGTGCCAGATGCTATCACGTTAAATGATGTTTATATTGATACAAACTCACTTATCGTCAAAGGACTTACTCCTACAAAAGATGTTTATAAGCTGCTACTAGAAGCTCCATTAAAATCTATCTTTAATAGCTCAAGTACTACTTTTTATCAGCTAGAAAATGGTTGGTTTAACTTCGTTAGTATAAATAAAATGGATAATTTAGAGGTCGAAAATGAGAAAAGATAGAAGCTTAGAAGAGATTGATATCGTAAAACTACTATTTTACGCATTAGTTTTTGCAATTTGCTGTATTATCATGATATTTGGTTTTATAGTACCTAGTATCAAAGAGTATAAAAATGCAAAAATTATCAACAATGATAAGATAATAAATTTAAACAAAATAGAACAATTATATAACAGTCAATTAGCAAATTTAACAAGCTTAAAAGATAAAAATATAAGACCTTTAGAAGCTATAGTTAGTCATTTTAACGAGATGAAATTCGTAACTGGAGCCGGAAAATATTTTAGCAATGTGAAGTTAAATAAACTTCCGCAGTTAGATAAAAACGAACATTTTTTGAGATATGAATTAAATGTCACCGGTCTTATAAAAAGCCCCCAAAATTTTTATAGTTTTATAGATTTTATAAATGAATACGAGAATATAATAAGGGTTGATTTTCCTATCTCTATGAAGGGAAACGGGGATAAGATAGATACGAGTTTTAAGATAAAGGTTTATGTTTCTCAAAAAGAGACATAAGATGTTGATTTTGACTTAAATATCCGCGAAGTAGTGGAGGAATGCGTAAAACTCTACACTTTTCTTTGAATTTTTTATCCATTTTTTTCTTTATAAACGGTGCTACGAAATAGTTCGTTTCATTAGAAGTTACACACACTTTGTGAGATATCACGCAATCGTTTTTTAAGCATTGTTTTCTTGAGCTTTGGCTCATTAAAACATCTAATTTTTTACAAGCCAAATCTACTAAATTTATAGAATTTATGCTTTTTTCTATGATAAAAAACTCCGAGTCTTCATAGATAAACTCCCCTAAAAGCGCAGTTCTATCTGCTCTTAAAAACTCAAAGCTTTTTATAACTCCTTTTTCAAATTTTTCTATAAAAGCATCACTGAAATTTGCTCTTATAAAGTTTCTTTTGAATTTAAAATCGAAATTTGAAATATCTGTGAAGTAGTTGATATTTTTCTGTTTTAAATAAGATATAATCTCATTTCTACTTACGTTTATCAGCGGTCTTATAACGCTAATTTGTTTTTTGATATTTTCAAATTCGGCTATTTTTGTATTTGTAGGCTCTAATCCACATAACTGCACTGTTCCAGAACCTTTGCTAAGCTGCATAAATAGCCACTCTAAGCAGTCATTTAGCTGATGAGCTAAAATCAGTGTGTCATAGTTAAATTTAATACAAATTTCATCAAAAAATTTATGTCTAATATCGCGTGCCTTTTTCTCAAAATTTGAGCCATTTTCTAAATTTAAAGGTGCTATTTTTATATGAATATTTTTATTAAATTTTAAGCAAAGTTCCTTTGCGCTAACTTCTTCTTCGTCACTTTGCACTCTGGTTTTATAATTTATAAATGCGCAGTCAAACTCGATATTTTTCTCATTTAATATATGAAAAAGTGCGGTACTGTCGGTTCCATATGAAAATGCTAACAAGCACTTTTTATGATGCAAACTATCTAAATTTAAGAGTTGCAAATAATCTCTCCGATAAGCTTGTCTTTGACAAATTCATTTATCTTGCAGTCATAAATTTCGCCCACTTTAGGATCTTTTATTTGAGTGTCATTTATGAGAATCTCGCCGTCGATCTCTCTATCCCATATTATGCTTTTAGCTCCAAAAAACATTTCTCCTTCGCTGCTTGAGCCGTTTATCTGGACTTTTATGACCTCGCCTACTAGACTTTTGAAACTACCTTCTATCTGTTTTTTTATAATTTTTTCTATCGTATTTAGTCTTTTTGTTATGGTTTTAGAAGGAATTTGCTCCATCTCATAAGCTAGAGTACCTTCTTCTTTAGAGTAAGCAAAAGCCGATATCCTATCAAATTTGAACTCGGTTAAAAAATCGCACAACTCATCAAATCGCTCCCCAGTCTCCCCCGGATGACCTATTATAATTCCTGTTCGCAAAAAGCTTTTAGGCGCTGCTCTCATCTTTGTTAAAAGCTCTTTTAAGCGCTCTTTTGAACTTCCTCGCCTCATTATCTTTAACATATCGTCATTTATATGTTGGATAGGCATATCAAAATAATTTACGAATTTAGGCGAAGCTATAATTTTATCTATAAGCTCCATACTCGCAGTTGTTGGATATAAGTAGAGAATTCTAGCAGATTTTACTGCTTCTATCTTTTCTACTTCATCTATGAGCTTTATGAGCCCATCATTTATCCCTGCGTCTCTTAAAAATGAGCTAGTATCTTGTGCGATGAAGCTAAAGTCGCTATATCCGTCTTTTGTTAGCTCTTTTACTTCTTTGATTATGCTGTTTATATCTCTGCTTTTTAGTTTGCCTTTGAAAGTGGGTATGGCACAAAAACTACATTTTTGATTGCAGCCTTCGGCTATTTTTATATATGCATGATAGCTAGAGCCGGTTATAACGCGTTTTGTGTCGCTTTTTTGCAGATAAACACCAGGACTAAACAGATTTTGCTTTTTTAGTATCATTTCATCTATGCTAGCATAGTCGCCCACTCCTGTAAATATATCTACTTCTGGAAGTTCTTTCATAAGCTCGTCGCGATATCTTTGCATAAGACAACCTGTGACTACCAATACGCTATTTTCTTTTTTATAACTTGCTAGTTCTAGTATAGTCCTTACGCTCTCTTCTTTTGCGCTCTCTATAAATCCACAAGTATTCACTATCATTACATCCGCATTATTTGGTTTATCTACTATATTATATGAGCTAAGACGTCCTAGCATTATCTCGCTATCGACTAGATTTTTATTGCATCCTAATGAAACTAAGTATAAATTTGGCATATTATATCCATATATTATCTATTAATCTGGTTTTACCAACATATGCAGCGACCAAAATTATGCTATTTCCTATCTCTACATTTTCTATCGGTTCGAAATTTCTATCTACAACAGCGATATAATCGACTTTTAACGGCTCTAAGCACTCACTCATAGATGATTTTATGATATTTGAGTTTAGCTCGTTTGCTTTTATTAAATTTGAAGCTCTCATAAGGGATCTTGATAACTTTAAAGCATAGCAAAGTTCGTCGTCGTTTAGATAACTATTTCTGCTTGAAAGTGCCAATCCGTCGCTTTCTCTTACTATATCACAAGGTACTATTTCTAAATTTAAAAAAAATCTTTTTACCATATTTTGTACAATTACTAGCTGCTGAGAATCTTTTTTACCAAAATACGCTCTAGTCGGAGATACAAGATTAAATAATTTGTTTAAAACCATACATACGCCATCAAAATGACCCGGTCTAGTAGCGCCCTCAAGTATGGTGGATATACGTTTTGGAGCGATTATGAGCGGTTCGTCTTTACTGTATATTTCATCTGCATTTGGAAAAAACAGCGCGCTTGCTCCGCACAATTCACATATTTTTATATCTCCGCTTTGATTTCTTGGATATTTTTCTAGATCCTCTCCGGGTAAAAATTGCGTAGGATTTACAAATACGCTTACTATCGTATCGTCGTTTTGCGAAACCGAATTTTTTATAAGCGTTGCATGACCGTTATGTAAAGCACCCATAGTAGGTACAAAACCTACACTGCCGCCGCAGTTATTGCGAAATTCTAAAAGTTCGCTAACACTTTTTAATATTTGCATTTTTGAATTACTCTTTGTAAGAATTTTTAATCTAATATTTTATCATAATTTTTCTAAAATGTGATATTTATAGTTTAGTTATCATATGCGTACTGAGTTTTACAACTAAAATCTCATAACCAAATTTTAACGAAAAATTTGATAAAATTACGAAAAAATTAAGGATATAATTTGGATAGTTACGAATATACAGAACTTTTAAAAAAATTAAATACTAAAGTTCAAAATATAAGTCGTGTTATAAAACCTCAAGATATAGAAATAAGACTTAAAGAGATAGAAGATATAGAAAACAGACCTGAGTTTTGGAATGATATCAAAAAAGCCGGTGAAATAGGAAAAGAAAAAACTAAAATTTCAAATATGCTTTGCAAATTTAAAAACGTAAAAAGTGCAATAAGTGATGCTTATGAGCTTTATGAATTAGCAAATGCCGAAGATGATGAGCAAACTATAAATTCGCTTTTTGAAGATGCACAAAATCTTGAAAATAAGATAACGAATTTAGAAATTTCTATGATGCTTAGCGGAGAAGACGACAGTAAAAACGCTATAGTAAGCATCCATCCAGGAGCCGGAGGAACTGAGAGCAATGACTGGGCAAGTATGCTTTATAGGATGTATTTGAGATTTTGTGAGAGAGAGGGATTTAAAGTTGAAACTTTAGACTTTCAAGAAGGTGATGAAGCGGGACTAAAAGATGTAAGCTTTATCGTAAAAGGCGAGAATGCTTATGGGTATCTAAAAGCTGAAAATGGTGTCCACCGCCTTGTTAGAACTAGCCCGTTTGATAGTGCAGGACGCCGTCATACAAGCTTTTCAAGCGTAATGGTAAGCCCTGAAGTTGATGATGATATAGCTATAGAAATAGAAGAAAAAGACCTTAGATTGGATTATTACAGAGCTAGTGGAGCAGGTGGGCAGCACGTAAATAAAACAGAAAGTGCGGTGCGTATAACTCATATACCAACAGGTATCGTTGTGCAGTGCCAAAACGACAGAAGTCAGCATAAAAACAAAGCTACGGCTATGAAAATGTTAAAATCAAGACTTTACGAATTTGAGCTTATGAAGCAGCAAGAAGCAAATAACGCCATAGAAAAAAGTGAAATCGGCTGGGGTCATCAGATACGCTCATACGTACTTTTTCCGTATCAGCAAGTCAAAGACACTAGAAGCGGCGAGGCGTACAGCCAAACAGACGCTATACTCGATGGCGATATAAAAAAGATAATAGAATCAGTACTTATAAGCCAAAAAAGTAGCGCAAACAAAGAGTAGTTTCATATATAAATTTAATAAATCAAACTAAAATAAGGAGAAAAAATGAGCTTAGATCTAGTTTTAACTGGTCTTGGGTATAACGTAAATAGTGCTTTGCTAGAGCAGGTTAAAAGAATTTTGTCTGCTTGCGACTTTGATGAGAATGAAATTTCTCATATTTTAAATTTAAATGAAAAATTAAAAATATATACTTCTTTCGTCGCTATATCAAATAGCGAAGATGTTTTTAAGATTAAATGTGAATCAAACGATGATGAAGTTAAACAAACCTTCAATGATATGGTTAACGAATGGGCGTTAAAATACAAGTTCAAAATCAAAAAACTAAACGGTAAGGAGACATATTATATCCTAAGCCGTGCGTAAAGGAGAGTCGTGAAGTATGATTTGATAATTATCGGATTTGGTAAGGCCGGAAAAACTTTAGCAGCTAAAGCCGCAACGCTTGGAAAAAAAGTCGCTTTGATAGAAAAAAGCGATAAAATGTACGGAGGAACTTGTATAAATATAGGTTGCATTCCAACTAAAAAGCTAGTTACTCTTAGCAAAGATGCTAAGTTTTTCAGCGATAGAAATGAGTATTTTTGCAAGTCTATGGAGGCTAAAGATACACTTGTAAGTGCGCTTAGAGCTAAAAACTATGGTATGTTAAACGACAATCCAAATGTAACGCTCATAAAAGCTACTGCTAAATTTAAAGATGAAAATACTATTTTAGCAGACGGTGAAGAGCTAAGCGCTCCTATAATTGTGATAAATACCGGAAGCAAGGAGAAAGATATTCCGTTTGAAGTTAAATCAAATCAAATTTATACTTCTACAGCTATTTTAAATTTAAAAACACTACCTAAGCATTTAATTGTTTTAGGTATGGGATTTATAGGGCTTGAGTTTGCTTCTATGTTTGCAAATTTTGGTTCAAAAGTAACTATTATGGCAAGAAAAAACGAGTTTTTACCCGACCTTGACAATGATACTTCAAGTAGCGTAAAAGAGGCTTTGCAGGCTCAAGGCATAGAAATTATCCTTGGTAGTAAATTTGAAAGACTTGATGGCGATACTCTTAGTTTTAATCAAAACGGTATAAGTAAAAATATAAAAGCAGATGCATTTTTAGCCGCATTTGGTAGAACTCCGGCGATAGATGAGTTGTCTTTACAAAATGCTAATATAGCAGTTGGTGATAAATGTGAAGTGCTTGTCAATGATCATCTTCAAACTACAATACCTCATATTTATGCTGTTGGAGATTGTAAAGGCGGACCGGAATTTACTTATATCAGCCTTGATGATTATCGTATAGTGTTTAATCATATATTTGGTGATAAAACTCGCAGCTCTGCTAATAGAAGCGTGTGGGCTACTACGACTTTTATGGATACCGAGCTTAGTCAAGTTGGCAAAAGTGAAAAGGAGCTATCAAAGCATGAGTTAAAGATAGCAAAAGTAAATTTGAGCTCTGTGCCTATGGCAAAAGTTCTAGCTCACGATACTGGTTTTATGAAAGCCATTGTGGATAAAAATAGCGATGAAATACTTGGTATCACGCTGCATTGCAAAAATGCGAACGAGATAATAAATATGTTTAGCTTAGCCATGGAGAATAAAATCAAAGCTTCTAAGTTTAAAAGCCAGATTTTTACGCATCCTAGTATAAGCGAAGCTATAAACGATTTGTTTAGTCAAATTTAAAAGGTAAAAGATGAATATCATGAAAGTTACTGCTTTGATCGGTGCTTGTTTCTTCATAGCAGGTTGTGCACAAGCTTCAGCTCAAAAACAGGTAGAGTCTAAAACACTTAGCGTTAGCCAAGATTCTAAAATAGAAAAATTAGATAAAGAGTGCAAATCGGGAATTCAAGCCAGTTGTAAAGATTTGGGCGATTACTTTTATGATAAATTGGATTTTAAAACAGCTGCTAGAGCCTATGATTATACTTGTGCTAAATTTCAATATTTACCGGCTTGTTTAAGGTTAGCTTATATGTTTGAATCTGGAAAAGGCATGGATAAAAATCTTGAAATAGCTAAAGATATTTACATAAGAGCTTGTCATAGCGGCGATAAAGAGAGCTGTAAAAAAGCACAAAATATAAAATAAGATTGGTTTGCAATGGTTGTTAAACCGTTGCAAATCTAAGCATAAGCTCCAACAGATAGTATCTTTTCTATACGATTTTTTACTACATCATTAATATCTTTTTTTTCTAATTCATCTAACTGTTTTAATATATATTCACCAAGAGCTTTTATGGCTCCTTCTTTGTCTCTATGAGCGCCCATAACAGGCTCATCTATTACATCATCTATAAGTTGCAGCTCTTTTAAGTCATCTGCGGTAATTTTCATCGCTTTTGTTGCAGCTTCATTTTTTGATGGATCATTCCATAATATGGCAGCGCATCCCTCAGGAGATATAACTGAAAATACCGAGTTTTTCATCATAGCCAATCTATCGGCAACTCCTATAGCAAGTGCTCCGCCACTTCCGCCTTCACCTATAACAACGGCTATTGTTCTAGTTTTTAACTCGCTAAATTCAAATAAATTTCTAGCTATCGCTTCACTTTGACCACGCTCTTCAGCTCCTACTCCTGGGTATGCTCCTGGAGTATCTATAAGAAATATAATAGGTATTTCAAATTTTTCTGCTAATCTAGCGATTCTTAATGCTTTTCTATACCCTTCAGGGTGAGGCATACCGAAATTTCTCATTATTTTATATTTTGTGCCTCTTCCTTTTTGTTCTGCTATAACTATAACTCTTTTACCGCCTATATATCCGATATAGCATACTATAGAAGGATCATCGCGAAATGCTCTATCGCCGTGTATTTCATAGCCATCTTTTAATAATGCTCTGATATAATCAAGAGCATATGGACGATCGGGATGTCTTGCTAAATTTAATCTTTGGAATTCATTTAAATTTTTATATGTTTTTGTTATTTCTTTTTCTAAATTTTTTCTTAAAATTTCTACGGCATGTTCGTCGCCTCTTATTTTTGCGTTTGCTATATCATCATCTATCTGTTTTATGCCTTTCTCAAAGTCGAGGTAGCTAGCCATTATTTTTCCAACTTTTTAAATATTACGGAGCCGTTTGTTCCACCAAAGCCAAAAGAGTTGCTCATAGCTGTTTTTAGCTCAGCTTTTCTAGCTATATTTGGAACATAATCCAGATCGCATTCATCATCTTGTTCTATCTGGTTTATGGTAGGCGGGATAATACTATTTTGAAGAGCCATTATAGATATAACAGCTTCTATAGCTCCAGCAGCTCCTAGACAATGGCCGATTTGACCTTTTGTTGAGCTAACAGGAGGAATATTTGAGCCAAATATTGCTTTTAAGGCATTAGTTTCATTTGTATCGTTTGCATATGTTGAAGTACCATGAGCATTTACGTAATCGATTTTTATATTTTCAGCCATTGATAGAGCTTTTTTCATAGCACGTTCCGGACCGTCTTGACTAGGACTTGTTATATGATGTGCGTCTCCAGTTTCTCCAAATCCAATTATTTCGGCATAAATTTTAGCTCCGCGAGATAATGCGCTTTCATACTCTTCAAGAACTAAGGCACCGGCTCCCTCTCCCATTACAAATCCATCTCTATCTTTATCAAAAGGACGTGAAGCATGCTCAGGGTCATCATTTCTAGTAGATAACGCTTTCATAGCGGCAAATCCTCCGATACCAACAGGGCATATTGCAGATTCTGCACCAACAACGAGCATAGCTTTAGCTTCGCCTATCATAATACTTTTTGCGGCTTCGCATAAAGCGTGAGTTGAGGCTGCACACGCTGTAACGCTTGATAAATTTGGACCTTTTAGATTGTGGTTTATGCTAACTAAACCGCCAAGCATATTTACAAGTGAGGATGGGATAAAAAATGGCGAGATTCTTTTAGGACCTTTTTCAAAACATATGTTTGAGTTTTTTTCAATATTTGGGAGTCCGCCTATACCAGCAGCCGAGCTAACACCAAATTCATTCGGGTCAAATTCACTTAAATTTGCGTCGTTTATAGCTTCATTTGCTGCTTTCAAGCCAAGATGTATGAATCTATCCGCCTTTTTTATCTCTTTTGCTTCCATAACAGTAGCTGGATCAAAGTCATCTATTTGTGCAGCTATCTGAACAGGAAAATCGGTAGCATCAAATAAGGTTATCTTTTTAACTCCGGTTTTACCATCGCAAATATTTTTAAAAGATGTCTCTTTATCAAGACCTAGCGCATTTACCATACCCATACCAGTTACTACGACTCTTTTCAATGCTACTCTCCTTGTTGAAATTTATTTTTTTAGACCATCTATATAATTTACAACATCAGATATGCTTATTAATTTCTCAGCTTCGCTATCTGGAATCTCTACTTCGAATTTCTCTTCTAAAGCCATAACAAGCTCAACAACATCAAGTGAATCAGCACCTAGATCCTCTATGATTTTTGATTCCATTTTAACCGCGTCTGGGGCAACACTTAATTGCTCTACAACTACATCTTTAACTTCATCAAATACTGCCATAATTTTTCTCCTAATAAATAAAAATGTGCAAAATAGTACTATATTTTTGCTTAAAGTTTGCTACATATATAAACCGCCATTAATCTTAAGAACATCCCCGGTAATATAGCTTGAGTAATCACTAAGCAAAAAAGCAACGCTATTTGCGACTTCTTTTGCTTCTCCTAGCCTTTTTAGAGGTATATTTGCTATATAGTTTGATTTTACTTCTTCAGATAGCACATTAGTCATATCGGTTTGTATAAATCCAGGCGCTACACAGTTATAACGTACGTTTCTAGCAGCTCCTTCTTTGGCAAATGATTTACTCATGGCTATCATACCGCCTTTGCTTGCGGCGTAGTTTGTTTGTCCTGCATTTCCCATTTCTCCAACTATAGAAGCGACATTTACAACTGCTCCAAAACGTTTTTTACTCATTACCTTTAGGGCTTCTTTACTACCTATAAACGCGCTTTTTAAATTTGCGTCTAAAATAGACACGAACTCTTCTGTTTTCATTCTAATTGCTAATTTATCGTTTGTAATACCGGCGTTATTTACAAGATAGCTTAACTCTGAGTCGCTTTGAACTATTAAATTTATAGCTTCTATAAATTCATCTTCATTTGCCGCATCAAATTTAATAACAGCCGCCTTTCCTCCGCTTTTTTCTATCTCGTCTTTCAATGAGTCCACAAGTTCTGGCTTACTTCTATAGTTTATCCATACTTTTAAGCCAAATCCCGCCAGGACTTTACAGATTTCTGCTCCGATGCCTCGACTAGCTCCTGTGACTAAGACGTTTTTTCCGCTGAATTTCATATTGTTCCTTTTATTTAAATTTGATTATATTAACGGTTTATCCATAACTTTTGGAATATTTATGTTCATAAGTTTTAAAATAGTTGGAGCTACATTACTAAGTCCGCCTGAATTTACTTTATTAACCCCATCTGCTAATATGAATGCAAATACGTCAAAAGTCGTATGATTAGTTAAAACTCCACCTTTTTTGTCTTGCATAGCTTCACAGTTTCCATGATCGCTTATTTGCATATAAGAGTAACCCTCTTTTTTTGCCGCTTTTATAACTAATCCTAAACATTCGTCTACCGCTTCTACTGCTTTAACAGCAGCGTCAAAATCGCCTGTGTGTCCTACCATATCGCCGTTTGCGTAATTTACGACTATAAAATCAATTCCGTCGTTTATCGCTTTTATGACAGCTTGAGTGACTTCGTATGCACTCATTTGCGGTTTTTCATCGTATGTTTTTACTTTTGGACTAGGGATTAAAACACGAATTTCATTTTCCACTAGCTCTTCTTTTCCGCCGTTAAAAAAGAATGTAACATGTGCGTATTTTTCAGTTTCTGCGGTGTGTAATTGACGAAGATTATTTCTAGCTATAATTTCTGCTAAAGTGTCTTTTATCTCTTCATTTTCAAACATTATAGGAAAGTTAAATTTATCGTCGTAATTTGTCATTGTTATAAGATTTTCGCAGATATTTTTTCTTTGAAATTCGTTAAAATCTTTTATACTAAGAGCAGAGCAGATCTCTCTTGCTCTATCGTTTCTAAAATTTACAAATATTATACCGTCTTCAGACCTGATACCGCCAAAATCGCTAAAGCTAGCTGGTTCTATAAACTCATCAAAAATCTTATTATTATATGAGTTTTGTATATATTGTGTTGGTGTTATGTTTTGCAAATTTGAGTTTTGAGAGATAACTTGATACGCTTTATTTACTCTTTCCCAGCGTTTGTCTCTATCCATAGCGTAAAATCTACCGCTTATAGAGGCGATTTTGAACTTGGATTCTAATTCTTTTATAAAACCTAGTCCAGAAGTGGGACTAACGTCTCTTCCGTCTGTTATGGCGTGAGCAAAAGTCTCTTTACCGTTTTGCTTGCAGATATTGCATATAACATCAAAATGTTTAAGATGAGAATGAACTCCTCCATCACTATAAAGACCGATGATATGTACTCTTTTTACTTTTTTAATTAAATTTAGAAGAACTTCATTTTTTTCTAAGCTTCCATCGTCTATAGCTTTATCGATTTTAACTAAATTTTGATATAGTATTCTTCCACTTCCTATCGTCATATGTCCAACTTCGCTATTTCCCATCTGTCCATCAGGAAGTCCAACGGCAAGTCCGCTTGTTTTTATATAGTTCATAGGTGCATTTTTAAACAACCAGTCATAAGTCGGTTTTTTTGCCGCGGCAAATGCGTTAAAATCACTACTTTTATTATAACCTATACCATCTGTTATCACTAATATGCATTTTTTATTCATACAAAAATCCTTTGTGTAATTCTATCAATTATTTCTAAATTTTAACTTACTTTTATCAATGCTTTTGTATAATTTTGACTTTTATATAAGGGCTTAATGTGTTTTATTATTTTTATGAACTTTTTGGGATAAATTTCTTTAGTTATATCACTGTTAGAGCTGGTATTAGCTTCTTTTTGGCTTTTGTTTTGACTGTATATTTTATGTCTAAATTTATATTGTGGGCAAAGGCTAAAAATGCAAATCAGCCTATCTATGAATTAGCACCGCAAAATCATAAGAAAAAAAATAAAATACCGACAATGGGCGGCGTAGTATTCGTACTTTGTGCTATTTTTGCTACGCTTTTTAGTGCTAAATTAGATAATAATTTTGTTCTTATAGGAATTCTCGTACTTGCTAGCTTTAGTCTGCTTGGATATATTGATGATAGAGGTAAAATTTTGGGCGCAAAAAATCACGCCGGATTGCATGCTAAAATTAAGTTTATTTTGCAGTGGATTATAGGTATTATTTGTGCTTGTTTGCTGCTTTTTTTTACTGATTTAGACTCACTTTTTTATATTCCTTTTTATAAATATTCTATTTTTGATATGGGTTATTTCATAATTTTATTTTGGGCTCTTGTGATAATTTCAGCTTCAAATGCCGTAAATTTGACTGACGGTTTGGACGGTTTAGCGACTGTTCCTTCGATATTTGGACTTGTTACATTAGGTGTTTTTGCTTATTTGATGGGAAATGCAGTTTATAGTTCATATCTGCTTTTACCTAAATTTGTAGGAGTAGGCGAGTTACTGATTTTAGTTACTGCTCTTATAGGTGCTTTACTTGGATTTTTATGGTTTAATTGCTATCCTGCCGAAGTTTTTATGGGCGATAGCGGCAGTCTTAGCGTAGGCGCGTTTATAGGATATATGGGCATAGTAACTAAAAATGAGATTTTACTTATAGTAATAGGATTTGTTTTTGTGATGGAAACCTTATCTGTTATATTGCAAGTAAGTAGTTTTAAAATACGCAAAAAACGGATATTTTTAATGGCGCCAATTCATCATCATTTTGAGATAAAAGGGTGGAGTGAAAATAAGATTATTGTTAGATTTTGGATGATAGCTCTTTTGGCAAATTTAATAGCGTTAATTGCTTTAAAATTAAGGTAAATTATGAGAAGATCACTATTTGGTTATGGGAAAACAACAAAAGCGATATCTAAAAGCGGCGGTTGGGATATTTATGATGATAGCTTTAAAGATGATAGTCTCGACGAGTTTGGCAATAGGCTTTTAAATCCTAGTAAATTTAAAGCTCAAAATAGCTCTTTAGAAATTCCAAGCCCCGGATTTCCGCGCAACCATGATCTAGTGAAATCGGCTTTAAATTTAATAAGCGAATATGATTATTTTATAAACGATACACCAAAATCAATCTGGATTAGCGGAACTAATGGTAAAACTACAACTACAAAGATGACCGAGTGGCTTTTAGAAGATAGAGGTTGCGTTATGGGCGGAAATGTCGGAACTCCGCTTGCTGATCTTTTAAATTTAAAAGCTAAAGTTTGGGTTTTAGAAACCAGCTCTTTTACTATTCATTATACTAAATTTGCAAAGCCCGATATCTATGTTTTGCTGCCTATAACTCCTGATCATTTAAGTTGGCACGGTTCTATGGAGGAGTATGAAAAAGCAAAACTTAAACCACTTAGTATGATGCGAGAAGGAAGCGTGGCTATTATTCCTAAAAAATACGCAGATATAAGCTCTTGTGCTAAAATCATAGGGTATGAAAGCGAAGAGGATTTAGCAAGTCAATTTGATATTGATTTAAGCAATATTTCGTTTAAAACCCCGTTTTTGATAGATGCTCTTTTGGCTTTGTGTGTTGAAAATATAATTTTTAGTAAAGTTAGCTATGAGCTTTTAAATAAATTTCAAATAGAAGCTCATAAGCTTGAGGAGTTTAGAGACAGATTGGGTAGGCTTTGGGTGGATGATACAAAAGCTACAAATATCGACGCGGCATTACAAGCTTTAAAACGTTATAAAAATGATAAACTTCATATAATTCTTGGTGGAGATGATAAAGGCGTGAGTTTAGATCCTTTATTTGATGAGCTAAGAGGTATGAGCGCTACTATTTATGCGATCGGTTCAAATGCAGGTAAAATAGTCTTCTTAGCAGATAAATTTGGTATTAAATGTATAAATTGTGAGTTTTTGAACAAAGCCGTAGAAAACATAAATACCGTTATGAAAACAGATGAAATAGGGCTTTTAAGTCCGGCTTGCGCAAGCTTGGATCAGTTTAAAAGTTACGCTGAACGCGGAGATATGTTTAAAAAATATGTAAATTCCCTTTGATATTTAAATTTAATCGTTAAATTTAAATATTTTTACATCTTTTTAGCTATTTTTAAGTATTAAATAAATATAATAACACTTCTTTTTTAGGTGGTTGGATAGCTCAGTCGGTAGAGCAGCAGACTGAAAATCTGCGTGTCGGCAGTTCGATTCTGCCTCTAACCACCATCTTTAAATTTCACATTTAATCAACATTAATTTAAAATCTTTTTAAGATTATTTTTTATAAATTATATTATGTATAAATTCACAATAGATATTGGGAATTTATACTTTAGAACTGTTTTTTTTGATGTTGTAAATTTAAGTATAAGAACTATTTTTTAAGATATTCTAAATACTCTTTTGCTCGAGTTTTTAATTTTTCTTCACTCATTTGAGGCTCTACTTCAAAAGTTATGAAAGAGTTTATAAATTTAGCTCCGACAAATTTAGCAGTAGCTTTAAAAGGAGTTAATATCTCTTCCATGCTAAATCCTACTTCGCCGCTTTTATCAAAGTCTTGTTTGCTTCCGCCAGCGCTTATGCATAGCCCGAAAATTTTACCTTTTAATTTATCTGCGTTGCTTCCATATGCCCAACCATGCTCAAAAATGTCATCAAAGTATTTTTTAAGTAAAGAAGGACAAGAGTACCAATATAGCGGAAATTGGAAAATAATTTTCTCATAGCTTTCTAAAAGTTTTTGCTCTTTTTTTATATCGAAATCAAATCCTGTATAGACTTTGTAAAGTTCGTGTATTTGTACGTCTGAGGTGTTTTTTAGAACTTCGTTTCTTAGTTTTTTGTTAAAAACTCCGTTTTCTATATCTGGGTGCGATAAAATGATCAAAGTTTTCATTGCTTTTCCTTTTTTTTATAGATTGATGTTTGAATTATACTTTAAAAATATATACTATTTAAAATATATATTTAATATATAAAAACATATAACAAACTAACAAATACCGATATTCTTAATTCTTATTTAGTTATTTTTTATATTTTTAAATTTATATAATATTAGAGAAAATAGTTCATGTTTTAACTTCAGTTTATGCTATCTTTGATAAAATACACAAAAAATTAAAGGAAGTGTTTTATGGCACGTGTTTTTTTGAGCCCTCCATTTATGGGCGGTAATGAAGAAAAGTATGTTAAAGAAGTTTTTAAAAGCAATTATATAGCCCCTCTTGGCGAATATGTAAATAAATTTGAAGATAGTATAAAAAACTATAGCGGTGCTAAATCTGCTCTAGCGTTGAACTCTGGAACCGCAGGATTGCATTTGGCTCTTAGAGTTATAGGCGTTAAAGATGCGGATGTGGTTTTAGCTTCATCTTTTACGTTTGCGGCTAGCGTAAATCCTATAATGTATGAGAGATGCATTCCTATGTTTATAGACTGTGATGAGAGTTGGAATTTAAGCCCAAAACTGCTTAAAGAGGCGATAAAAAATGCACCTAAAAAACCGAAGGCTCTTATAGTAACTCATCTTTACGGACAAGCTGCAAAGATGAACGAGATACTTGAAATTTGTAAAAATGAAGATATAAAAGTTATCGAAGATGCTGCTGAGGCTCTTGGAGGATTTTATGAAGATAAAGCTCTTGGAACTTTAGGCGATATTGGAGTTTATAGTTTTAATGGCAATAAAATCATTACGACAAGCGGCGGGGGAATGCTGATTTCAAATGACGAAAATTTAGTCGCTAAAGCTAGATATCTAAGTACTCAAGCAAGAGAACCGCTTTTGCATTACGAGCATTTGGATTATGGATATAACTACAGACTTAGCAATGTTTTAGGCGCTATAGGCTTTGGTCAAATGGAAGTTTTGGCTAGCAGGGTAAAAAGAAAAAGAAAGATTTTTGAAATTTATAAAAATTTGTTAGAGGATTGTTGTGAGTTTATGCCTGAGGTCGCAAACTCAAGAGGAAATCGTTGGCTTACGACTTTGCTTTTCAAAGAGAAAAATGCGCATTTAAAAGTTATAGAAGCATTAAATAAAAATGATATAGAAAGCAGACCGCTTTGGAAACCTATGCATATGCAGCCTGTGTTTAAAGATACTTTAAGAGTTGTTGATGGAACTAGCGAAAATTATTTTAATAGAGGTATATGTTTGCCAAGCGGAGCTGATATGAGCGATGATATGATCGGCAAAGTAGCAGGTATAGTAAGGAAATCGCTTTGATATTAAGAGCTACAAAAAATAGGCGTACTATATTTTTTCTAATATTTGATACTATTATATTTTGTCTCAGTATATATTTTGCATTTTTGCTTAGATTTAGTGGAGAAATACCTGAGATATTTGAGCGAGGAATGATATATGGCGGAATTATTTTAGTATCGTCTAAATTAGTTTTAATGTGGATTTTTCGTCTTTATAAAGTTCCCTGGAGGTTTTTTGGACTAAATGAAGCTAGAAAAATATTTTTAGTTACTATACTATCTGCCGGAATATTTTATACTATTTTTATATCTTACGATGAGTTTTTTAACCCATTTCCAAGAAGCGTTATCATAATAGACGCTATTTTATCGGCTTTGATGGTTGGAAGTTTAAGAATAGTAAAACGTATATTTTTGGATTTTAAAAAATCACATAATGGCGAACCTTGTGTTATTATAGGAAGCACTAGTAAAACTTTGCAGGTATTAAAAGGATTAAAAAGCGGATATGCGGATTACTATGCTACTGGGATAGTAGATGGCAGAAGCGATGTGGTAGGAACTTATTGTGATGGATTTTTAGTAGGAAATAAAAGCGAATTAAAAAATTATGTAGAAGATGGCGTAAAAACCGCGATTATAGCTTTAAAACTGCGTCCAAATGAGCTTAAAGAGCTTTATGACGAGCTTGATGAGATAGGTTTTAAAGATATCAAGATATTCTCTTTGCTTGACGGAAAAAAAGAGGGTATTACCGATATTAGTATTGAGGATTTGCTTGCTAGAAAGCCAAAAGATTTAGATAGCAAGGTTGTTGAGAAGTTTATCGGCGGTAAGGTTGTTATGGTGACCGGAGCCGGTGGAACTATAGGAAGTGAAATTTGTAAGCAGTGTTTGAAATATGGCTGCAAAAATCTTATAATGGTTGAGCATAGCGAGTATAATCTATATCAGATAAACGAAGCTACGAAAAGTGATATGAGAAACAAGCTTGTAATGTTAAATATAATGCATTTAAAAGAGTTTGAAGAGATATTTGCTAAATTTAAGCCAGATATTGTTATACACGCAGCTGCGTATAAACATGTTCCGCTTTGTGAGTTTAATCCTATAAGTGCAGTTCAAAACAATATTTTAGGTACAAAAAACGTTGTCGATCTCTCAAAAAAATACGGAACAAAAAGAGTCGTGCTTATCTCTACCGATAAGGCAGTACGACCTACAAATATAATGGGAACGACAAAACGTGTTTGTGAGTTGTACGCTTTAAATTCAAATGAAAGCGGCAAAACCGAGATAGTGGCAGTTCGTTTTGGTAATGTTTTAGGTAGCAGCGGTAGCGTTATACCTAAATTTAAAGCTCAAATAGCGGCAAACGAGCCCCTAAGCGTAACTCATCCAGATATCACAAGATATTTTATGTTAGTTAGCGAAGCCTGTCAGCTTGTGCTACAAGCAGCGAGTATTGCCGATGGCGGTGAGCTTTTTGTTTTAAATATGGGAGAACCGGTTAAAATAGCAGACCTTGCGGCAAGAATGTTGAAATTAAGCGGTAAAGAGGAGCTCGGTATCAAATTTGTCGGACTTCGTCCCGGAGAAAAACTTTATGAAGAGCTACTCATAGATCCGGATGACGCGGCTACTAAATTTGAGAGTATTTTTGTGACAAAATCCGGAGAGTATGATCTAAATCTACTCAATTCGCAGATAAATAAACTTATAAATTTAGAAGATGAAACGTTAATAGAAACAGAGCTAAAAAATATAGTTCCAGAGTTTCATCATTCATTAAATAAGGATTAAAATGCTTATAAAAGAGATTCAAGAATTTAGCGATATAAGGTATAAAGCAAGAGCTTATTTGTGTTATCTTTTTGATAGGAATATACCAAATAACTTGCCTGGAGTTAATCTATCTTTGGTAAAAGACGGCTTTGATAAAATAGCTCATGAAATAGAGTATTTTGAAGCATTTTATATACTTGATAAAAACGGCGTTCAAATAGAAAACAATATAAGTTTAGACTCAAAAAAGATGATAGGAAAAGGCGATAACAGAAGTAATAAAGCATATTATTACAGAGCAGTTAGAGAAAAACGCTGCGTACTAACTGATCCATATCCTTCAAGCCTTACAAACGGACTTTGCGTGACCGCTTCTATGCCGGTTTATGACGATAAAGACGAGCTTAAATATATAGCTTGCATGGATATAAGCCTTGTTGATATCTTAAAACTTGTTCATCCAAGTTCCGTCGACGGATTATTCGGTAAATTTAGTAAATTAGTATATTCTATATTTTCACTTGCTTTATTTATAGTTGCCGTTGTACTTTTCATACACGGTATAAAAGGTTTTGTGCTAAAAAGTTTTCATGATATTAATATAAGCGAAGTATTTGAATCTACCATAGTTTTGACACTTGCTTTGGCTATATTTGATCTGGTGAAAGCTATATTTGAAGCCGAGGTTTTAGGTCGATCAAATCACGATAATAACGGTGGTAGCAAGACTATGGTGAGATTTATAGGAAGTATCATCATAGCACTTGCGATAGAGTCGTTAATGCTTGTTTTTAAATTTGCAATTACAAATCCTAGCGGAGTAGTATATGCTATATATTTAATAGGCGGTGTCGCCATGCTCATGGTAGCTTTAAGCCTATATCTTTGGGTGCTAAAAAGGAGCAGCTTTGATAGGGATTATTGACTATGGTGCAGGAAATATAAAAAGTGTAAAAAATGCTTTTGAGTATATAGGTTCAAAAAGTGAATTGATTAGTTTTGGTGATAATTTAAAAAAATATGATAAACTTATACTTCCAGGAGTAGGAGCGTATGGAGTCGCTATGCAAAAACTAAGAGCAAATGGCTTGGAAGATGGTATTTTGGAGTTTATAAAAAGCGGTAAGCCGTTTCTTGGTATATGTCTTGGAATGCAGCTTTTATTTGAGCGAGGATTTGAGTTTGGTGAGCATAAAGGACTTGGAGTTATAAAAGGTGATGTTATTAAATTTGATGAGAGTAAATTTAATAAGCATCTAAAAGTTCCCCACATAGGGTGGAATAGCTGCGAATTTAAAAAAGAATGCAGTATAAACAGAGGTTTGCCAAAGAGTTCTTATCTCTATTTTGTGCATTCATATCACGCTGTTTGTGATGATGAGTCTGTTTTGGCTGTTACTACTTATGGATACGAGTTTGTGAGTGCAGTTTGTAAAGATAATGTTTTTGGATTTCAGCCTCATCCTGAAAAATCACATGAAAACGGGCTTAAGATTATAAAAAATTTTGTGGAGTTGTAATGGAGATAATACCCGCTATTGATTTAAAACAGAGTAAAGCAGTAAGACTCACTAAAGGTGATATGCAAACTGCTAAGATCTACTCAGATAAACCTTGGGAATTAGCTAAAGAATTTGAAGATTTGGGTGCTAAATGGTTGCATATAGTTGATTTAGACGGCGCATTTGCCGGAGATGCTATAAATTTAAAAACTATTGAAAAGATAGTTTCTACTACAAATTTACAAGTAGAAGTAGGTGGCGGTATAAGGACAAAAGAGCGTATAAAAAGCTATTTGAATTCTGGAGTCAGCCGTATTATATTAGGTTCAATCGCTCTGAAAAATCCCGAATTTGTAAAAGAAGTAGCAAAAAATTATAGAGTAGTAGTAGGCATAGACGCTATAGATGGATTTGTAGCTATAGAAGGCTGGGCAAATGTAAGTAAGATGCAAGCCTCTAACCTTGCAAAACTATATGCAGATGCAGGAGTTGAAGCCATCATCGCTACTGATATAAGTAGAGACGGTATGCTTAATGGCGTAAATGTGGAATTTAGCGCTTCTATAGCAAAGGCTAGCGGTATCGATACTATAGCGAGCGGCGGCGTTAAAGATATAAATGATATAAAATGTTTAAAACTAAATGGTAATATTGCAGGAGTGATAGTAGGAAAAGCGTATTATGAGGGTAAATTAGATTTAAAAGAAGCTTTTAAGTCTAATTTTTAATTCTGTTAAAGTTTTTTTAAAACTAAATTCTGATAGAATAATAGAAATTTGAGAAAGGATGATTAGTGAAGTTATTGGTTGTTGATGATAGCTCTACTATGAGAAGAATTATTAAAAATACTCTCCAGAGGCTTGGTCATAAAGATATATTAGAGGCTGAGCACGGGCTTGAAGCATGGGGTCTTTTGGAACAAAATCCAGATATAGGCGTTTTAATCACAGATTGGAATATGCCTGAAATGAATGGCTTGGAACTTGTAAAAAAAGTAAGGGCCGAACAAAAATACGAAAATATGCCTATTATAATGGTAACTACCGAAGGCGGTAAGGCTGAGGTTATTACGGCGTTAAAAGCCGGAGTTAATAACTATATAGTTAAGCCATTTACTCCGCAAGTACTTAAAGAAAAACTTGAAGACGTTCTTAATTAATGAAAGAAAAGTTTTTTGAACTAAAAGTTTTAAGCCGTAAAAGCGATGTTCTAAAAGAGTTTGCGTTTGAACTAGGCGCTACTTGCATAGAAGAGATAGAAAACGGCTTTATACTAAGAGATGAAGACGATCTAAGCAATATATCCTGGGGTTTAGAGGAATTTGCTGGACGAATCGGATCTGATATATCCACCAGCTTAGAGATCAAAGATAATATAGATTGGATCAATGAGTATAAAAAAGGCATTAAGCCTGTATCCTCCGGTAAATTCTATATAAGACCTAGCTGGGAAGAACAAAAAGATGGTTTTATAGATATAATTATAGATCCTGCTCTTGCATTTGGCTCTGGTCATCATGAAAGCACAAGCTCCTGCTTAAATTTGATTAGTAAATATATAAATTTAAAAGAGTGCAAGATAGCTTTAGATGTGGGCTGCGGGAGCGGAATTTTAAGTATAGCTTTAGCAAAATTAGGACTCGCGGTAGATGCTTGCGATACCGATGAACAAGCTGTTTTAAGCAGCACTGATAATGCAAGAAAAAACGGTATTAAATTTAATAACATATGGACCGGTTCTATCACAGACTCTAATGGCAGATATGATGTTGTAGTGGCAAATATCATAGCTGATGTGATTTTACTACTTTCTAAAGATCTAAAAATGCATGTAAATAATAATGGATATCTGATATTATCTGGTATATTAACAAAATACAAAGATAGAATCTTACAGGCTTTTGGGGATTTAGAGCTTGTTTGGAATATCACTCAAAATGAGTGGGAGAGTTTTATATTCAAAAATAAGGATAAAAATGGAAAATAATGAGAATAAAAACGGGCAAAATAATAATAACGGAAACTTTTTTAACAAAAATCCTATTATGGTTTTTGCGATTTTTGCAATAATAATAGTTGTCGTATTTAGAAGTTTTAACCCAGACGGTATGAACGAATTCGGAGATAGTACTAGTTCTAAAAATATTACATATTCGGAGTTAAAACAGCTTATAAAATCAAAGCAGATAAATAATGTAGTAATAGGACAGACTACTATAAAAGCCACCGGAAATGGTGTAACTTATGTAGCAAAGAAAGTAAATGACCAGACGCTTGTTCCGCTTCTTGAGAGTGAAGGAGTAAGCTACGGAGCTTATAATGAGACAAACTGGCTTAGCGATATGCTGTTTTCATGGGTAATTCCTATATTTATATTTTTTGGAATTTGGATGTTTCTTGCTAGCAGAATGCAAAAAAATATGGGCGGTGGAATACTTGGAATGGGTAGCAGTAAAAAGCTTGTAAACAGCGAGAGACCAAAGGTTAAATTTAATGATGTAGCCGGAGTCGAAGAGGCAAAAGAAGAGGTTAAAGAAATAGTTGATTTCTTAAAAAATCCAGATAGATATATAAGACTTGGTGCAAAAATTCCTAAAGGCGTACTTTTAGTAGGACCTCCAGGAACCGGTAAAACTCTTCTTGCAAAAGCGGTTGCCGGTGAAGCTGATGTTCCTTTTTTCTCAGTTTCTGGATCAAGCTTTATAGAGATGTTTGTAGGAGTTGGAGCTAGTAGAGTCAGAGATTTATTTGAAAATGCGAAAAAAGAAGCTCCTGCTATCGTATTTATAGATGAAATAGATGCTATAGGAAAAAGCAGAGCAGCTGGAGCCATGATGGGCGGGAATGACGAGAGAGAGCAAACTCTAAATCAACTTTTGGCTGAGATGGATGGATTTGATAGTGATAAAAGTCCGGTTATAGTTTTAGCAGCTACAAACAGACCTGAGGTTTTAGATGCCGCTCTCCTTCGTCCAGGACGTTTCGATAGACAAGTTTTAGTTGATAAACCTGATTTTAAAGGTCGTGTGGATATATTAAAGGTTCATAGTAAAGAGGTAAAACTTGCTAATAACGTAAATATGGATGATATAGGTCGTTTAACTGCTGGACTTGCAGGCGCTGATCTAGCAAATATCATAAATGAAGCAGCCCTTTTAGCAGGTCGTGCTAGCAAAGAGTATATTGAACAACAAGATCTTATAGAAGCCGTTGAGAGAGCTATCGCGGGACTTGAGAAAAAATCTCGCCGTATAAATCCAAAAGAGAAAAAGATAGTTACTTATCATGAGTGCGGTCACGCTCTTATCGCTGAAACTACAAAAGGTGCAGATAAAGTTACTAAAGTTTCGGTTATACCAAGGGGAATTGCAGCTCTTGGATATACGCTAAATGCTCCAGAAGAGAATAAATTTTTAATGCAAAAACACGAGCTTATCGCAAAAGTTGATGTTCTTTTAGGAGGTCGCGCGGCAGAGCATGTGTTTATAAAAGAGATAAGTACGGGAGCTAGCAATGATCTAGAGCGAGCAACAGATATCATAAAAGCTATGGTTTCTATGTATGGAATGACAGATGTTGCAGGTCTTATGGTGCTTGAAAAGCAAAGAAACGTATTTTTAAATGGTGGGCAAACTTTAAAAGATTATAGCGATGATATGGCCCATAAACTAGATGAGTATGTAAAAAACTTTTTAAATGAAAGATTTAATGCCGTAGTGGCCACTCTTGAGCTTTATCGCGGAGCTATAGAAAAGATGGTTGATTCTTTATACGAAGAAGAGACTATAGAAGGCTCAAAGGTTAGAGAGATTATCAGAAGTTATGAAGAAGAAAACAATATTCCAAGCCGTTTAATAGTCGAAGAAGACGGTAATAGCGATATAAAAAAAGCAAAAGATAAGGAATAGCTATGGATAATTTAAGAGTGATAAGTAAGTATGGATATTGCAGTATCGGTTTGTTTGGAGTCATATTTCTATTATCACTCTTATTTGATACTTTTATATTTCTATCTGCTATTTTGCTGATTTTTGTAGTGTTTATATATAGAAACCCAGAAAGACTTCCTAATGTGGAGAGTATGGACGCCATATTATCTCCTATAGACGGCGTTATCGAAGATATAAGAAAAAGTAGTTATAATGGTGTTTTATATACCGAAGTTGTTATAAAAAACTCTATTTTTGATTCTGGAGTATTGCGAGCTGTAGCAAATTTAAAAGTCGATGAGATTAAATCTAAAAACGGTCTAAATCTAGCGACAACTAGCTTAGATAAAAATCTATTAAATAATAGAATAGCTTATATATGCTCTGTTGGAGATAAGCAAGTTATCATAAGAATCAACTCCGGCGCAATGAGTAGAAAAATACATCTTGAAAAAACAAAAGAGTTAAAAGCCGGTAGAAGATTTGGGTTTATTTTAGATGGAAGGGTAAGCTTATTTTTACCTCTTACTACAAAATTAAATGTTTCGGTTGGTAACAGAGTAAAAGCAGCTGATTTAATAGGCTTTTTAGAGGAATAAAATAATGGAAAATAAGCCGAAATTAATATATATATTGCCAAATTTATTTACAGCAGGTAGTGCTTTTTTAGGTATTATCAGCATTTTAGCGTCTGCTAATGGTGAATATATGAAGGCTATAATTTATATAGTTTTATCTTTGATATTAGATGGTTTGGATGGAAGAGTTGCTAGACTTACGAAAACCACTTCTAAATTCGGAGTCGAATTTGATAGTTTAGCTGATTTAGTCGCGTTTGGCGTGGCTCCGGCTTTACTTTTTTATTTCAGTATAGGTTATAATTTCGGTCGTTTCGGAGCACTTTTAACAGCTATGTTTGTAGTATTTGGCGCTATAAGGCTTGCTAGATTTAATGTTATGAGCGGAACTTGTGAACCAAATGTTTTTATAGGGCTTCCTATACCAAGTGCTGCTATAGTGAGCGCTTTTTGGGTTGGAATTTATAATAATTATGATTTTATGCACGGTTTTGAGCCTATTTTTATAGTGATTATGGCCGGACTTTCCGTACTTATGGTATCAAATGTTAGATATCCGAGTTTTAAAAAAGTTGATTTTAAAAGAGCAAATTATTTAAAAACACTTGTTTATTTAGTAATAATATTTTCTATGTTATACTTATGCCCGTTAGAAAGCGCAACAATTCTTATTACTATTTACACAATTTATGGTATAATTAGAGCCATATGGGCAAGATTTTTTGCTAAAAATATAAAATTAACCAAGGAGAACAGATGACCACGCCATTTTCACAAAAAAAATATATATTTATCTACAAACTCTCTCTCCTTAACCTGCTGTAAAACTTAATTTTTTTAATAACCCCAATATACAAAACACAAGGTGATTTTAAATCTTTACACTTAGCAATATGCTAAATTTAAAAAAGAGGATAACAAAATGGATAATAATAAAATAATAGTTTTTGATACTACTTTAAGAGATGGTGAGCAAAGCCCGGGTGCTTCAATGAATACTGAAGAGAAAATTCAGATCGCATTGCAGCTTGAGCGCTTAGGTGTTGATGTTATGGAAGCAGGATTTGCCACGGCAAGCCCCGGTGATTTTGATGCTATAAATCAAATAGCAAAACAAATTCACTCCATTCGCATAGCAAGCCTTGCTAGGGCTTTAGAAAAAGACATTAAAGCCGCAGGGGAAGCGATATCTCCAGCAAAAAATAGGCGTATACATACGTTTATAGCTACGAGTCCTATTCATATGGAGCATAAATTAAAAATGACTCCGGATGAAGTTATTAAAAGAGCAGTCGAGGCTGTAAAATACGCTAAGACTTTTGTAGATGATGTTGAGTTTAGCTGTGAAGATGCTGGAAGAAGCGATATAGTATTTTTAAAAGAGATTTGTGCTGCTGTTGTTGAAGCTGGAGCTAGAACTCTGAATTTACCTGATACTGTTGGGTTTAGAATGCCAGACGAGATATATAATATGGTAAAATCAATGGTAGATTTTATAGGAGATAGAGCTATTATTTCTGTGCATAATCATAATGATTTAGGTTTGGCTGTAGCAAATACTTTAGCAAGTATCAAAGCTGGTGCAAGACAAGTAGAATGTACTATTAACGGACTTGGCGAGAGAGCAGGAAACGCCGCTCTTGAAGAGATTGTTATGACTATAAGAACTAGAAGTGATGAGTTTGCTCCGCTTTATACGGATATAGTGACAAAAGAGATCTACGCCACCAGCAGACTGGTTGCTAGTATAACAGGCATTGAGCCGCAACCAAACAAAGCTATAGTCGGTAAAAATGCTTTTGCTCACGAAAGTGGTATTCATCAAGATGGTATGTTAAAATGCGCTCAGACTTATGAGATCATAAAAGCTGAAGATATAGGCGCTGAGAAAAATAGTTTAGTTTTGGGTAAGCACAGCGGCAGACACGCATTCAAAGATAAACTTATAAATTTAGGTTTTGATCTTGATGATAATGAGATAAATGAAGCATTTATTAAATTTAAAGAGTTATGCGATAAGAAAAAAGAGATCTTTGATGATGATATAAGAGCGCTTGTTAGCCATGAGATTATAAAAATACCAGAAATTTACTCTATACAAACTTTAAGCACAAGCTCATGTAATGCCGGACACTCAAGTGCCGCTGTGAGCATCAAATTTAGCGATAATATAATAAGCGACGCAGCTCTTGGAAACGGTACTGCTGATGCGATATTTAAGGTGATTGATAGGATCAGTGGAATTAGCGGAGAGTTGAAAGATTATAAAGTCAATGCTGTTTCGCAAGGAAAGGATGCACTTGCAAAGATCACTGTTAAGGTTGTTTTTGAAGGTTCAAGCTGCGCTACAATCGGTCATGGGCTTGATATTGATACTATGATGGCAAGCGCTAAAGCATATGTAAGCGCTTTAAATAGCTACTTATCTATGAAAAATAGATAGTAGCCAAATTTAATTAATTTACCAGCTCAAAAGTGAAAAATTCACTTTTGTAGCTTGTATTTCCTATATTTTCGTATTGTGATATCGCCGCGTCTATATTTCCTACTTCTTGATAAAGCATACCAAGAGCTAATCTATCTTCTATAGATGTTGGATCTACTAATTTTGATAGCTCTAAATACCCAATCGCACTTTCTGGATGTCTTGCTCCTATACTTGCTACGCTAGCTAAGAATAGCGTGTTTGGATCATTTACGTTTTTATTATCTATTAGCTCATTGTATATACTGTACGACTCTTCAAAATTTGCGGTAAATAGATCTATATAAGCTAAAGTTTGGAGTATATTTTGTGCGTTTTGAGTAGAAATTTCTAAATCAGATTTTATGCGATCTCTTTCTACATTAAGAAGTCCCGCTATTTGCAATAGTTTGATATATTGAATTCTTATGATATTTGCTCCACCGTATAGCGCCTTTTTATTGACATTGTTATTAAAAAATCCATGTTGAATATCTCTAGCGTAATCTTTTATATTATTATCTGTAAATCTTGCTGTTGAGTAAAGAATATTTGCCATAATATCATTAGGTAAAATCTCTTTAAGCTTGTCTGTTTTTGATATTATAATATCTTTCCTGCCTGTTATCTGAGCCGCTATGATATCAAAAACTATATTTAAGATATTTGTACTATTATCCGTATCAAGCCATCTTTGAAGTACACCGTTATTGCCCAGTACTAGCTGCACCATTGAGTCATATATATTTTCTTGATTTAAATTTGAATCTTCGTTTAGATTATCAAGTATTTCTGATATAAGTTTTTTATTATCTTTTCCTATCATTGAGGATGTCATAACTGCATAAACTCCTGCTAAATAGTTTGTAGAATCTAAATGGTAGCTTGTGATAAAGTGTCTATATGCCTCAGAAAAATTACCGAGTTGAGCATAAGTTAGTGCTAGATTATAGTGGAGTATCGAGTGGCCCGAGTAAATTTTAATAATATTTAAGAACTCCTTATTTGCCTCTCTTAGGTTATAATTTAGTGCCGTTGCTATAGTTTTTGATAAATTTAAATTTACTTTTGATATAGCTCCGCTTGTTTTTAGATACTCATCGGCTTGCGTGTTCTCATCGATAAATACACTGATTCCGCCTTTTCTTATGTAATTTATAGTCTGCTTAGCATCAAATACTTTATATGGAGTAAAATAAAATAGTATCTGATATATGTTGTCTTTACTAAAAAGCATATCTACGCTGAATTTTTTTTGTGCCATATTTATATCAAACAGTTCAGGATTTAATATAGTTTTTATAGGATACGTTTCAGATATAAATGTAGAGTTTTTATCGTTTATATCTTTTAAATTTAGCGCAGCAGAGCCGAATTGTCCTGTTTTTATATCGATTAAAGCTAAAGCAAGTTTTGTTGAGTCGGCATTATTTTCATCAACTAAAGCTTTGTTCAGATATTTTCTTGCTAGATCATATTCGCCAAGCCTAGCATACAAAAGTCCCATAGGTATATTCGTATCGAACGTATTTGTGTTCTCAAGGGCTTTTATGGACTGTTTATCTTGATATATATAGCTTAGTATTTTTGATCTAAGATAGTTTTTTTGACCTTCATAATACCGATTTTTTGAGCTATCTAATATATGCAAAGCTTCTATATAGTAGCCTTTGTAGTAGTTTATTAACGCGTTATAATAGTCGTATAAACTAGAGTCTGATTCTTTACTTAAAAAAGCATTTGCTAATTCTATATAGTATTTAAACAACGGTTCGTTATTTATCTCAAGTGCACTTACGGCAGCGTTTAGAGCGCTTACGGAAGTGTTTTCATTGTTTTCTATAGCTTTTTTAAATGAACTGATCGCGTCTTCAAATTTTGATTGATTCATTTGAGATACGCCAAGATTGTAATTCGATAAGGCTTCATTATATATTGCTACGTTTTCATAAATTTTGAGTGCTTCGAATTTATTTCCGCTTTCATAGAGACTGTTTGCTTTTTTTAGCATATCATCGATTTTTGATGGGCTAAATTTTTGCGTTATGACTTGCGTCTGTTTGGGCTGCTCTAAATTTTTAGTTGGTTGCTCTTTTGTTTCATCTTTTTTTAGTAATAAAATAATCGCAATCAACAAAATTAAAGCTATTGCACCGCTTGCGGCTGCTATTATAAAAATATTTTTTTTAGGTTTTTTTTGCGGTTTCGGAGTTTCTACCTGCTCCTCTTTTTTATCTAGATCTTCAAGCGGAGTTATATCCCCATCATCTTTTTCTAGTATTACTATCTCTTCTTTTTGAACTTCATTTTGCTCATCTGCCAAAGCTTATCCTTACATATATTTTTTAAGAACTTCTGGGATATTTATAGAGCCGTCGCTATTTTGGTAATTTTCCATGATCGCTATAAGAGTTCTACCGACTGCCAAGCTTGAACCATTTAGAGTATGAACTAAAGCATTTTTTTACCGTCTTTATATCTGATTTTTGCTCGTCTGGCTTGAAAATCTCTGGTATTTGAGATAGAGCTTATTTCTCTGTATTTGCCTTGTCCTGGAAGCCAAACTTCAAGATCTATAGTTTTTGCCGCACCAAATCCAAGATCTGCGCTACAAAGCATCATATGACGATGAGGAAGCCCCAACTCTTTTAGCATATCAGAAGCGCAGCTTACCATTTCGTCAAGTATTTTCGCGCTATCTTCTGGTTTGCTTATGCTTACCAGCTCGACTTTTTCAAACTGGTGCTGACGTATCATTCCTCTGGTATCTCGTCCCGCGCTTCCTGCTTCTTGTCTAAAACATGCTGAGTAACAAGTCATTTTTATAGGTAAATTTTCAACCGGAATTATCTCGTTATTGTAGATGTTTGTAACTGGAACTTCGCTTGTGGGAATAAGATATAAGTCTTCATCTCTTATTTTATACAGATCTTCTTCAAATTTAGGAAGTTGTCCTGTGCCATAAAGCGTGTTTGAGTTTACCAAAAACGGTACGTTTACTAGCTCAAAACCTCTAGCGGTATTGAAATCTATCATAAAATTTACTAAAGCTCTACTAAGTCTAGCTCCATCGCTCCTAAGCACAGTAAAGCGACTACCTGAGAGCTTTGCTCCTGTTGCAAAATCCAACCAGCCGAGATTTTCTCCAAGCTCAAAATGCTCTTTTGGGGTAAAGTTAAACTCTCTAGGCTCAAGTATGGTTTTTATACAGACGTTATCGTCTTCGTCTTTGCCTAATGGCACGTCATCATCTATCACGTTAGGCACTCTACTAGCTACCGTGTCTAGTTTTGTTTCAAGCTCGCTTACTAAATTTGAAGCGGTTTGCATAAGTTTTTTATTTTCTTCGAGTTCGGTTTTTAGTAGCGTTGTGTCCGCGCCGCTTCTAGCTAGTATGCCTACTTCTTTTGATTTTGCGTTTTGCACGGCTTGAAGATTTTCTAACTCTTGTTTTTTGATTTTTAGTTCATTGTACGTATCAAGTAAATTTTTTAAAACGCCTTCATCAACTTTTTTCACTTTTAATTTAGCGTTAAACTCATCAAAATTCGTCTCTATTAGTTTTAAATTTATCATAATTTTCCTTTATCTATAAATTCCCACAGCGTCTCTTACTTTTTGCATCGTCTGGGACGCTACGTTGTTAGCTTTTTTTGCTCCAGCATCAAGAATATCATAAACTTCGTTTTTATGACTTAAGTAGTATTCAAATTTTTCTCTAGCTTCCGCAAAATAGTTCCAAACAAGCTCGTTTAGATACATTTTAAAATGTCCATAACCCTCGCCACCTTTTTCATATCTAGCTGCGAGTGCCTCTTGTTCTTCGGTGTTTAAAAATAGTTTTGCTATGTTAAAGATGTTGCAGTTTCTCCACTGCTTTGGAGCTTCTAGAGCAGTGGAGTCGGTCACTATGGAACTGCACTGTTTTTTTAGTGTTTTTGCATCGCTGAAAATATCTATCGTATTTCCGTAGCTTTTACTCATTTTAGCTCCGTCAATCCCTGGAACTGTAGCTACGTTTTGCTGAACCCCGGCTTCAGGAATAGTAAATATATCTCCGTGCGCATTGTTAAATTTGATAGCTATGTCGCGCGCTATCTCGACGTGCTGAATTTGATCTTTTCCTACCGGAACTATGTTTGAGTTAAAAAGCAAGATGTCTGCAGCCATCAAAACAGGATAGCTAAAAAGTCCGTGATGAGCTTCAAATCCTTTTGCGACTTTGTCTTTATAAGCATGAGCGCGCTCGACTAAACCCATGGGAGTTAGTTGGCTTAGTATCCAGTAAAGTTCAAGCACGTCTTTGACGTCGCTTTGAACCCAAAATGTAGATTTGTTCGGATCTATGCCAAGTGCTAAAAACGCGCACGCGGCTTCAAAAGTGCTCTCTTTTAGCTTTTTTGCTTCATTTACCGAAGTCATAGCGTGATAGTTCGCGATAAACATAAACATATCGTCATTGCCTAAGTTTTGAGTATCGACCATAGGTTTTATGCTAGCAAAATAATTTCCTAAATGTAGTTTTCCTGAAGGTTGAAGTCCTGTTAAAGTTCTCAAATTTTATCCTTTGGCTTTTTGTGAATTTAGTAATTTCACTATTTGATTTGTTATCTGTTTTGCTGTTTTATCTTCAACCAAAATAGAAAAATCAGCTTTTTTCTCATACTCTTTATCTCTACTAGCGTGTATATTTTTGGCTTCTTCTAAATTTGAAAGAAGTGGGCGTTTGGCGAATTTTTTCTCGCTATTGCTTGAGTTTTTTAAACGCTCGATTATCTTTTCAAAGCTTGATTTTAGATAGATCACGGTGCCTATTTTTTTTAAATTTTTTACCTTATAAAATCCGCCGCCTGTGGATATAACGGCTCCTTTTACTGAGTTTTCTAAAAATTTAGCTAAATTTTTTTCTATCTTTCGAAATGCTTCTTCACCGTCGTCTTCGAAAATAGTTTTTATTTTTTTATTTGCAAAACTTTCTATCATATCATCGCCGTCTATAGCAAATACGCCTAATTTTTCAGCCAAAGCTCTTGCTATAGTGCCTTTTCCGACTCCCATAAATCCTATTAAAACTATATTTTTATCAATTTTCATTTTCTGTGCTCTCTTTTTGACTACGATTTTTAGGTATTAAAATCACCGGGGTTCCGCTTAGCTCATAGTTTTCTCTTAATTTATTTAGCAGATATCTTTTATAACTAAAGTGTAAAGACCTCGGTTTATTCATTATGAGGGCGATTTTCGGAGGCGCGAATCCAAACTGAACTCCATAATAAATTTTAACTATTTTTCCATGATCTCTAGGGATCGGATGAGTTCTAATGGCTTCTTCTAAAACTTCATTTAGCCTTGAAGTTTTCATTTTTTGAGTGTAATTTTTATAAACTTCAAGTATAAGCGGATAGAGTTTATGAACTCTTTTTCCGCCGAGTGCGCTAACGCTGATGATAGGAGCGTAAGCTAGAAATTTAAATTTATCTCTTAGCTCATATACGACTTTATCAAATTCGCCATGATCTTTATCCCATTTATTTAAAACTATAATGAGTCCCAGCTCAAACTTAGCTCCAAGACCGGCTATCCTCTCATCTAACTCCGTAAGCGGCTCACTTGCATCAAGAACAAGCAATGCTATATCTGCTTCTTCTAATATTTTTTCTGTTCTATGTAGCGCAAGTCTTTCTATGCCTTCTATCTTTCCGCGTTTTCTGATACCTGCTGTATCAACAAATTCAAAAACCCTATCTTCATAAACATAGCTTTCATTAACAGGATCTATCGTAGTTCCGGCGATTTTGCTTACGACTGAACGATCTTCTTTGACAAGAGCGTTTAGAAGGCTTGATTTTCCTACATTTACTCTGCCGATTATCCCGATTTTTATATTTTTTGTTTCGTAATCAACAGACGGCAATCCCATTTCTCCGTTTTCATTAACACAGTCCAAAAATTCGTCAAAATCATCACTCGTATCAGCTTTTATCTTGCTTTTAGGAATAAGTTTATATATCCAATCACGTAGTTCGTCGGTTCCTAAATTATGGCTAACAGATAGGTTAAAAATGTATTTCGCGCCAAATTCGTTAAACTCCCAACTTCTCTCTTCGTCTTTTTTGCTATCGACTTTATTTACTACTAGAGCTATAGGTTTATTTAAATTTGAAAGCTCATAGAAAAATCTTTTGTCTATTTCATCTGGAAAATTTTTTCCATCTACCATAAAAACGATTATATCAGCATTTTTAGCCTCATTTAGCGTGTTTATTTTTACATTTTTAAATAGCTCATTACTATCATCAAGACCGCCGCTGTCTATCAAAATACAGTTTTTATCATCAATAAAAATTTCAGCTTTATTCGTATCTCTTGTCGTACCGCTAACGTCACTTGTTATGGCTATTCTCTGTTTTGCTAAACGATTAAATAGCGAACTTTTTCCGACATTTGGACGTCCTACTAGTATGATTTTTTTCATATTTTTCCTTTTAAAACTTTCAATTATAGCGAAAAATAGCTAAATTTATAAAAAATTATGTATCATCGTGGTAATATTGCAACTAAAATTTTCCATAAAATTTAAAAAATGAATGCAGGTTAGATCTATGTATAATCACTTTTTAATGAGGCACCTTGGTATATATTATATGCTTGTAGCTTCTATATGTTTTGCTGCTACTGGAGCATTTGCGAAGATGTTAAGTAGCGATATGAGTTCAATCGAAGTTGTATTTTTTAGAAATTTAGTAGGATTCATTCTTATTATTATCGCGCTTTATAAAAAACCGCTGCATCAAAAAGGCGGGCGTCCGTTCTTGCTTATTTTTCGTGGAGTCATCGGCACGCTTGGACTACTTGCGTTCTTTTACAATATAGCAAATATAAATTTAGCCGCAGCTTTCACGTTTTCAAAGACGAGTCCGATTTTTACCGCTCTTTTGGCTGCATTTATATTTAAAGAAAAATTAAGTTCCAAAGGTTGGTTTGCTATTTTTATAGGCTTTTTGGGAATTTTATTTATCATTCAACCAAATTTAGGCGTTAGTAAAAATGATCTTATAGGATTATTAAGCGGTATAGGCGCAGCTCTTGCATATACAAGTATAAGGGAGCTTAGAAAGTATTACAATACTGGAGTTATAGTGCTTTCATTTATGATATTTGGCACATTTATACCTTTGTTGTGCATGATTTTAGCCGAGTTTTATACTGTTTCTTATTTAGATTTTATGCTTGCCCCTTTTATAATGCCTGATACTAAAGGTTGGATATTTATAGCTTTGATGGGAATCTGCGGAACATGGTTTCAAATTTATATGACAAAAGCTTACGCAGCTAGCCGAAAAGCAGGAGCTGTTGCAGCTGTTAGTTATAGCGATGTTGTTTTTAGTATGATTTTTGGTTTGATGCTTGGAGATTCTTTTCCGAATTTTATAGTATTTTGCGGAATAGCCCTTATCGTTTTAGGCGGAGTTTTGGTCGCCAAAGAGAAATAGTAAGCAAATATTTATAGGATTTTGGCTATAATCGGTAAAAATTTAGGAAATATAATTATGGTTTTGATAGCAGGACCTTGTGTCATTGAAAGTAGGGATTTAGTTTTTAAAGTTGCCGAGAAGTTGTCTAAATTTAACGAAATGGGCTGGATAGATTTTTATTTCAAATCCAGTTTTGATAAAGCAAACCGCACAAGCATAAGCAGCTTTAGAGGACCGGGGCTTGAAGAAGGCTGTAAAATTCTATCTGAAGTTAAAAAAGAATTCGGATTTAAAATATTAACAGATATCCATGAAAGTTATCAAGCAACACCTGTTTCACAGGTCGCTGATGCTTTGCAAATTCCCGCTTTTTTGTGTCGGCAAACAGATCTTTTGGTAGCTGCTGCAAAGACAAAAGCTATGGTAAATATCAAAAAAGGTCAATTTTTATCTCCGGACGCTATGAAATATAGCGTTAAAAAGGTGCTTGAGACACGCGGAATTAATGAGTTTGGTTATGAGATCGCAAAACAAAACGGAGTGTATCTTTGCGAAAGAGGAAGTACGTTCGGTTATGGAAATTTGGTTGTAGATATGAGAAGTTTGGTTATCATGAAAGAATTTGCTCCGGTAATATTTGACGCAACTCATAGCGTACAAATGCCTAGCGCAAACGGCGCTACTAGCGGAGGAGATAGCAGATTCGTACCGTACTTAGCAAGGGCAGCAGCAGCTGTTGGAGTAGATGGATTTTTCTATGAAACTCACATAAATCCTTGCGATGCGCTTTGCGATGGAGCCAATATGCTTACTCTTGAAGCATTAGAAAAAAATATAAACGACATTAAAAATATTAAAGAGGTTTTATAGCCAGATGTCAAATAAGGGACTCTTTTTCGTAATATTTGGAGCCATAGTAGAAGGCGGCTGGGCTTATGGATTAAAATACGCTGATTCAAATTTAGAATATCTAATAACAATTATTTTAATATGCTGTAGTTTTTTCTCATTTATGGCAGCATTTAAATATCTTCCAGCTAGTGTGGCTTATACTCTTTTTATAGGATTCGGAACTCTTTTTATAGTAGGAACGGAGATAATAAGCGACTATTTTCGAGGAAGTAGCATAGACTTTTTGCGCATAGTTTTTATATTTACTTTGATAATTGGTGTTTTGGGGTTAAAAAGGAGTGAGAGTTAATGCATCTTTTGGCTCTTTTATTGGCTGGGGGATGTGAAGTTTTAGGAATTGTATTTCTAAATAAATTTTCACATTCAAACGGAATTAGAAAAATAGTTAATTTCATGTTTATAGTGGCCACATTCGGCTTTTCTCTTAGTCTTTTAAGATATGCTATGCAAGTTTTGCCCATGTCGGTGAGTTATGCTATTTGGACTGGAATCGGAGCAATCGGAGCCGTTTTTGTAGGCGTAGTGTTTAATCATGAAAAATTAGGGATAAAAAAGTGCGTTTATCTATTTTTGATAGTTTTTAGTGTTATAATGTTGAAATTAATTTAATGTTGCTTTGGATAAAGCTCGTTTGTTTAGTTATGAATTATTAAGGAGAAAATATGAATATAATAGAAGGAAATCTGCATTTAAACGGAGATGAAAAAGTAGCTATAATAAATGGTAGATTTAATCATATAATAACAGATAGATTAGTAGAAGGCGCAAAAGACGCTTTTTTAAGACATGGCGGAAAAGAAGAAAATTTAGATCTTATTTTGGTACCTGGTGCATTTGAAATACCTATGGCATTAGAAAAAGTTTTAAGTAGTGGGAAATGGGACGCTGTTTGCTGCGTTGGGGCCGTTATCAGAGGGAGTACGCCGCATTTCGATTATGTTAGTGCTGAGACTACGAAAGGTATAGCAAATGTTACTTTGAAATATGGTAAACCAGTTACTTTTGGAGTTCTAACTGTAGATAGTATAGAACAAGCCATTGAAAGAGCAGGTAGCAAAGCTGGAAATAAAGGTTTTGAAGCAATGACTAGTGTGGTTGAGCTTTTAAATTTATATAAAAATATAAAGGCTTAAGATGGCTACTAGACATCAGGTAAGACAGAGTGTTGTAAGCTTGCTTTATGCAAATGAAATGGGCAGTGAGATGGAAGAGTTTTCAAATGAATTTTTAGAAGAAAAAAAGATACGAAATGATCAAAAAAGCTTTACGCTAACTCTTTATAACGGTGTTTTAGACAATTTAAATTTGATAGACGAAGCGTTAGACGCTCATCTTGGAAAGTGGAAACTCGGCGAAATAGGAGCTGTTGAGCGAGCTATACTTAGACTCGGAGCTTATGAAATTAAATTTACTAATACCCAAAGTGCGATAGTGATTAACGAAGCAATTTTGTTGGCAAATGAGCTTGGCTCGGATTCATCTACAAGATTTATAAATGGCGTACTTGATGCTATAAGTAAGGTGAACTAATGAAATTATGCGTAGCATTAGATCTTGTGAACTCTGATGAGTGTTTAAGAGTGGCAAGAGAGCTAAAAGGTCTTGACGTATGGCTTAAAGTCGGACTTAGAGCTTATTTAAGAGATGGTTTTAAATTTATAAATGAACTTAAAAATGTAGATGATTTTAAAATATTTTTAGATCTCAAAGTGCATGATATACCAAATACTATGGCTGATGCTTGTGAGGTTATCTCACAAATAGGCGCAGATATGATAAATATCCATGCAAGCGCCGGAAGAGTTGCTATGAATAGTGTTATGGAGAGATTGTCGAAATTAAATAATCGTCCTTTGGTGTTGGCGGTTTCTGCTCTAACTAGTTTTGATGAAGAGAGTTTTAGTGAGATTTATGCAGCGCATATCAAAGAAAGTGTAGTTAAATTTTCAAAAATTTCTTATGAATGCGGTCTTGATGGAATGGTATGTTCTGTTTATGAGAGCTTAGATATAAAAAATGCTACTAGTAGCAATTTTCTTACTCTTACTCCTGGAATTAGACCTTTTGGCGAGTCAAATGATGATCAAAAGAGAGTAGCAAATTTAAAAACAGCGATGAGCAACAAATCGGATTTTATAGTTGTAGGACGACCTATATATCAATCTAAAAATCCAAGAGAAATTACTGAAAAAATCCTATATAATATAACTTAAAGCTAAATTAAGCATAATATAAGGAATTAAAAAGTATAATTTCATTTCACTTTTTATGGACAGATGGGTGAGCGGCTGAAACCACACCCCTGCTAAGGGTGCAAGTCTTAATCGGGCTTCGAGGGTTCAAATCCCTCTCTGTCCGCCACTACACTTTATATTTATTTAAATCAATAAAAATTATAGTTTAATTAGTTTTAGTATTTCATTAATTTATTCTCTATTTAATAATTACTGTTAAAATTTTCTTATATTTTAAAAATTAAAGGGGATATATGAGTAAAATAAGTTTTATTAGCGCATTGCTAGCTACTGCTTTATTTGGAGCAACTCATGGCGAACAAAGTTCTCCATTAAATAGCTTTGATCCAAAATCCGTAGATCATATCGTTATCAAAATGAGTGCTCTTAGCGCAAATGGAGATAAAAGCGTAGGCGAAGTCGTAGCTATAAATACAGCAGATGGCGTTGCATTTTTTCCTAGACTTTCTGGATTATCTGCACCAGGTATGCATGGATTTCATGTTCATACAAACCCAGATTGCGGATCTAGTGATAAAGGACTTGGTATGAAAGCTGGTGGTCACTGGGATCCTCAAAATACCGGTAAACACTCATTTTCTTGGGATAATGATGGTCATAAAGGAGATCTTCCCGCCTTATATGTAGATACAAACGGAGATGCAAATTATCCGGTTTTATCAACAAAAATTAAAAATATAAATGAGCTAAAAGGACACTCTTTAATGGTTCATTTAGGTGCGGATAATCATAGTGATAGCCCAAAACCTTTAGGTGGAGGCGGTGCTAGACTTGTTTGTGGAGTTATAAATTAATCTAAATTGCAGCCTAGTAATCAATTAGGCTGCTTTAAAATTTAAATTTATATTTAGTACTATTAAATTTGGAATTTTTAAATTTTAAAATAATATTCTTAATATCTTAATTGATTTTTATTAAATTTGTTAAAAACTCTTGACATAGTATAAAAAATAAGATATAATTCCAGCTCACAAGTTAAGGGTGCTGGTGTAGCTCAGTTGGTAGAGCAACTGCCTTGTAAGCAGTAGGTCGGCGGTTCGACTCCGTTCACCAGCTCCATTTATTTTAACAGTGTTTGACCAGATATTTATAGCAATCAAAAAAATTTTATTTAAGGTGAGATACTCAAGCGGCCAACGAGGGCAGACTGTAAATCTGCTGACTTTGTCTTCCGTGGTTCGAATCCACGTCTCACCACCATTGCTATTGCGGGAGTAGCTCAGTTGGCTAGAGCATCAGCCTTCCAAGCTGAGGGTCGCGGGTTCGAGTCCCGTTTCCCGCTCCATTTTGGATTTTGACTGGGAGCTGTATTCTAATTTACTATTCTTTAAATTATACAGTTATTCTAGTTGATTAAGTTATTGGTGTTTGTATTATTTTTGTAAAACTCTGTTTTGCCACACGAAGTTTCTTATTTAGAAACGCTCATATGGCTCAGAGGTAGAGCACTTCCTTGGTAAGGAAGAGGTCGTGGGTTCAAGTCCCACTATGAGCTCCATAAAAGTTAAAATAAGAAAATACATGATATACAAACTTTAAATTTTAAAAGTTAAAATTTATAACGGAGGATACAATGGCTAAGGAAAAATTTTCACGTAATAAGCCACACGTAAACATCGGTACTATTGGTCACGTTGACCACGGTAAAACAACTCTAACAGCTGCTATTTCTGCTGTTCTTTCAAGACGTGGTCTTGCTGAGCTTAAAGATTATGATAATATCGATAATGCTCCAGAAGAAAAAGAGAGAGGTATTACAATTGCTACTTCTCACATTGAGTATGAAACAGAAAATCGCCACTATGCGCACGTTGATTGCCCAGGACACGCCGATTATGTTAAAAATATGATTACAGGTGCTGCTCAAATGGACGGTGCCATACTAGTTGTTTCTGCAGCTGATGGCCCAATGCCACAAACTAGAGAGCACATTTTGCTATCTCGTCAAGTTGGTGTTCCATATATAGTTGTTTTTATGAACAAAGCTGATATGGTAGATGACGCAGAGTTGCTAGAATTAGTTGAAATGGAGATCAGAGAGTTATTAAGCGAATATGACTTCCCTGGTGATGATACTCCTATTATAAGCGGATCAGCACTTCAAGCTCTTGAAGAAGCTAAAGCTGGTAATGATGGCGAATGGTCAGCTAAGATTATGGATCTTATGGCTGCTGTTGATAGCTACATACCAACTCCAGTTCGTGCTACTGATAAAGATTTCTTAATGCCGATTGAAGACGTATTCTCAATTTCTGGCCGTGGTACTGTTGTTACTGGTAGAATTGAAAAAGGTATAGTTAAAGTTGGTGATACTATCGAAATCGTAGGTATTAGAGATACACAAACTACAACAGTTACCGGCGTTGAAATGTTTAGAAAAGAAATGGATCAAGGCGAGGCTGGTGATAACGTTGGTGTTCTTTTACGCGGTACAAAGAAAGAAGACGTTGAAAGAGGTATGGTTCTTTGTAAGCCAAAATCAATTACTCCTCATACTAAATTTGAGGGAGAAGTTTATATCTTGACTAAGGAAGAGGGCGGTAGACATACTCCATTCTTCAACAACTATAGACCACAATTTTATGTAAGAACAACAGATGTTACTGGATCAATCACTCTTCCAGAGGGTACTGAGATGGTTATGCCTGGTGATAACTTAAAAATCACTGTTGAGTTAATCAACCCAGTTGCTCTTGAAGATGGCACAAGATTTGCTATCCGCGAGGGTGGTAGAACTGTTGGTTCAGGTGTTGTTTCTAAGATAATAGCTTAATTTTAATTGCGAGCTTTGGCTCGCATTTAATATAAAAGGGAAATTAAATGGCAAGTGCAAATAGAGTTAAAATAGGTTTGAAGTGTGCTGAATGTAATGATATAAATTACACAACAACTAAAAACAGTAAAACAACAACTGAAAAGTTGGAACTTAAAAAATATTGCCCAAGATTAAAAAAACATACAGTCCATAAAGAAGTTAAGCTTAAATAAGGCATTCTTCTTTACTGTATGCCATTAGGGCAGTAGCTCCAACGGTAGAGCGCCGGATTCCAAATCCGATGGTTGGGGGTTCGAATCCCTCCTGCCCTGCCACAAAAGGTTAGATATGGAAAAATTTATAAGTTATTTTAAATTATCACGAGCAGAAATTGGCAAGGTTATTTTTCCTACCAAAGAACAGATTAGAAATGCGTTTATAACAGTTTTTGCTGTTGTAGCTATAGTTTCTCTATTTTTGGCTTTGGTTGATTTAATAATGTCATTTACTGTATCAAAACTTGCATAAGGATGCAAAATGGCACATAAATGGTATGCTATTCAAACCTATGCTGGTAGTGAGATGAGTGTCAAAAGAGCGATTGAAAATTTAGTCGTTGATCATGGTATAGAAGAGCAACTTTTAGAAGTTGTTGTTCCTACTGAAGATGTGATCGAGATAAAAAATGGAAAACAGAAGATCAATGAAAGAAGTCTTTATCCTGGATATGCTTTTGCACATTTAGATCTAGACACAGCACTTTGGCATAAAATTCAATCTCTTCCTAAAGTCGGTCGCTTTATAGGTGAGTCTAAGAAACCAACGCCTTTAAGCGATAAAGATATCAATTTGATATTAGAAAAAGTTAATAAAAGAGCAGCTCCGAAACCTAAAATTTCATTTGAAACAGGTGAGGTTGTTCGTGTTACCGAAGGTCCGTTTGCTAACTTTAATGGAACGGTTGAAGAGTATGATATGGTTCATGGTAAGCTTCGTTTAAATGTTTCGATATTTGGTAGAAGCACTCCAGTTGAGATTTTATATTCACAAGTTGAAAAGATAGTATAAGTTTAAGGAGAAAGTTTATGGCTAAAAAAGTTGTAGGCGAAATCAAATTACAAATTGCAGCTACAAAAGCAAATCCAAGCCCACCAGTTGGTCCAGCTCTTGGTCAACAAGGTGTAAATATAATGGAGTTTTGTAAAGCATTTAATGAGAGAACAAAAGATATGGCTGGATATAATATTCCAGTTGTTATTACAGTTTATGCGGATAAGAGCTTTACTTTTATCACAAAACAGCCGCCGGCTACAGATCTTATTAAAAAAGCTGCTGGTATCACAAAAGGTGCGGACAATCCGCTTAAAAACAAAGTTGGTCAATTAACAAAAGCTCAAATTCTTGAGATTGTTGATAAAAAAATTGTAGATATGAATACAAAAGATAAAGAGCAAGCAGCTAAGATAATTTCTGGTTCGGCTCGTTCTATGGGAATTACTGTAGTTGATTGATCCTATACCGCTGGGATTTTAAACATTAGTGGTAGCACTTTAAAAATGCGGAGAAATTGATGTCAAAAAAAGTTACTAAAAGATTTTCAGAGTTACTTAAAAAAGTAGATTCTGATAAAATATATACTCTTGATGAAGCAGTAAGTACAGTTAAAACTTTGGCTTCTGCTAAATTTGATGAAACAGTCGAAATAGCTCTTAAACTCAATGTTGATCCAAGACATGCAGATCAGATGGTTAGAGGCTCAGTTGTGCTTCCGGCTGGTACTGGTAAAACTGTAAGAGTAGCAGTTATAGCTAAAGATGCTAAAGCGGATGAGGCAAAGGCTGCTGGGGCCGATATAGTCGGTGCTGAAGATTTTGTAGATGAGATAGCAAAAGGCGTTATAAATTTTGATGTTCTTATAGCTACACCAAATTTAATGGGATTAGTAGGCAAAATAGGTCGTTTGCTTGGACCAAAAGGTCTTATGCCAAATCCAAAAACCGGTACAGTTACAATGGATGTTGCTCAAGCTATAAAAAATGCAAAAGGCGGACAAGTAAATTTCCGTGTTGATAAACAAGGAAATATACATGCTGGACTTGGCAAGGTAAGCTTTAGCAAAGATCAGCTAAATGACAATATATCAGCTTTTATTAAGATGATAAATAAACATAAACCAGCAGCTTCAAAAGGTAGATATATCAAATCTGCTGCGTTGTCATTAACAATGAGTCCATCAATAACTCTTGAGCCACAAGAGCTTATGGATCTTAAATAATTTAAATTTATATCTTAGATTGGAGATAGCCGAGGCGTTTTTCGCTTAATTGAGCTTGTGTTAGCTCTCTCTGCTTGAAATCGCCGGTCGGAAAGGAGAAAAAAGTGACTAGAAATGAAAAAGCCGAGATTATTTCAAACCTTGAAGCTGAATTTAAAACAAGCGATGCTATTGTTGTTTGCGATTATAAAGGTCTTAGCGTTAAGAAACTTGAAGCATTAAGAAATAGCGCTAGAGAGTTAAACGTTAAGGTTCAAGTAGTTAAAAATACTCTTGCAAATATTGCTTTAAATAATTGCGGAAAATCTGGTATGGAGCTTAAAGATACAAATATTTTTGTATGGGGCGAAGATCAATTAGCGGTTACAAAAGTAGTAGCTAAATTTGAAGAGTCAAATAACGAACTATTCAAGATTAAAACAGCTCACATTGATGGTGAAGTTGCTTCTGTTAGCAAAGTTGTCGCTCTTTCTAAAATGCCGTCTCGTGATGAGCTTATTGCAATGCTTTTGCAAGTTTGGAATGCACCGATACAAAACTTTACTATCGGCTTAAATGCGCTTAGAGAGAAAAAAGAGCAAACAGCTTAATTAATTATTAAAATAAAATTAGGAGAATTAAAATGGCAATAACTAAAGAAGATGTATTAGAATTTATTTCTAATCTTTCTGTATTAGAACTAAGTGAATTGGTAAAAGAATTTGAAGAAAAATTCGGCGTAAGCGCTGCTCCTGTTATGGTAGCTGGCGCAGCTGGTGGAGCTGCTGTTGAAGCTGCTGAAGAGAAAACTGAGTTTAATATCGTTCTAGTTGATGCTGGCGATAAAAAAATCAACGTTATCAAAGTTGTTCGCGCTCTTACAGGTCTTGGTCTTAAAGAGGCTAAAGACGCTGTTGAAGGAACTCCATCAGTTCTTAAAGAGGGTGTTAGCAAAGATGAGGCAGAGGCAGCTAAAAAAGAGCTTGAAGAAGCTGGCGCTAAAGTCGAACTTAAATAATTTACTTTTTTTGGAGGAGCAAGAGTTCTTGCTCCTAAAATTGCTTATACCACGTCATTGTGGTTTATTTTCTTTCAAACTATTCCATGAGGTAGTCAAATGCTAAATAGCCTATATTCTGGAAATCGTCTCAGAGTTGATTTTTCAAATGTTGCAAAAGAGATTGATGTTCCAAATTTATTACAATTGCAAAAAAAGAGTTTTGATCATTTTTTAAATCTTGATAATTCACAAACCGAAAGCGGAATTGAAAAAGTATTTAAGTCGATATTCCCAATACATGATCCTCAAAATAGACTTACATTAGAGTATGTCAGCAGCGAAATAAGTAAGCCAAGATATACAGTTAGAGAGTGTATGGAAAGAGGACTTACGTATTGCGTAAATTTAAAAATTAAAATTAGACTGATTGTGCATGACAGAGATGAAAAAACAAGTGAAAAAGTCGGTGTCAAAGATATAAAAGAACAAGAAATTTTTGTACGTGAAATTCCTCTTATGACTGATAGAATTTCATTTATAATAAACGGCGTAGAAAGAGTCGTAGTAAATCAGCTTCATAGAAGCCCAGGTGTTATATTTAAAGAAGAAGAGAGTCCAACTGTAGTAAATAAACTAATATATACAGCACAAATTATACCAGATCGCGGTAGCTGGCTCTATTTCGAATATGACACAAAAGATGTTTTATATGTGCGTATAAATAAAAGAAGAAAAGTTCCTATAACGATTCTTTTTAGAGCGCTTGGATATAAAAAACAAGATATAGTAAAGTTATTTTACCCTATCCAAACATTAAATATAAAAAATAATAAATTTTTAACCATGTTTAATCCGGATGATTTTTCTGGAAGAGTTGATTATGATATAAAAGATGAAGATGGAAATATTTTACATCAAGCAGGAAAGAGACTTACAAAGAAAAAAGCAGATAAGCTTATTGAAGATGGACTCAAATTTGTAGAGTACCCGATAGAAGTTTTGGTAAATAGATATTTGGCTAGTCCAGTTATCGATAAAGAGAGCGGCGAAGTTATTTATGATACTTTAACTCAGCTAGATGAAAATAAATTAGCAAAAATAGTAGCTGAACAAAATAGTATAGAAATAGCAAATGATCTTGCAAGCGGTGTTGATGATGCTATTATTAACTCATTTTTACAAGATTATGAAACGCTAAAATTACTTAAGCAAACTGAAGGCTTAGAAGATGAAAATGACCTGGCTGCTATTAGAATTTATAAAGTTATGCGCCCAGGAGAGCCTGTAGTTAAAGAAGCTGCAAGAACGTTTGTAAATGATCTATTTTTTAACCCAGAAAGATATGATCTTACAAAAGTAGGTCGTATGAAAATGAATCATAAATTAGGTCTTAGCGTTCCTGAGTATGTTACTGTACTTACAAATGAAGATATTATAAAAACTGCTAAATATCTGATAAAAGTAAAAAACGGACAAGGTTATATAGATGATAGAGATCACTTAGGTAACCGTCGTATCAGATCAATAGGCGAGCTTTTAGCAAATGAGCTTCATTTGGGATTTGTGAAAATGCAAAAAGCTATTAGAGATAAATTTACAAGTCTTAGTAATAACGTAGATGAGCTTATGCCTTATGATCTAGTAAATCCTAAAATGATAACTACGACTATTATGGAATTTTTTACAGGCGGTCAGCTCAGCCAATTTATGGATCAAACAAATCCTCTTAGCGAAGTTACGCATAAACGTCGTTTGTCGGCTCTTGGCGAAGGCGGTTTAGTAAAAGAGCGTGCGGGATTTGAAGTACGTGACGTGCATCCGACTCATTATGGTAGAATTTGCCCTGTTGAGACTCCAGAAGGTCAAAATATCGGTCTTATCAACACTCTTTCTACATATGCAAAAGTAAATGATCTAGGATTTGTTGAATCACCTTATAGAAGAGTAATAGACGGTAAAGTCACAAATGAGATTGTTTATTTAACAGCTACTCAAGAAGAGGGTCATATTATAGCTCCAGCTTCAACTGTATTAGATGCAAACGATATTATAAAAGAAGATCTTATAGAAGTAAGGCGAGATGGAGAAATGCTTCTTGCAAAAAGAGAAGACGTAACATTGATAGATCTTTGTAGTGGTATGGTTATGGGCGTTGCCGCTTCTTTGATACCGTTTTTAGAGCATGATGATGCAAACCGTGCACTTATGGGTTCAAACATGCAGCGTCAAGCAGTTCCTCTTCTTAGATCTACAGCACCTATAGTAGGAACCGGTATGGAAGCTATAGTTGCAAGAGACGCGTGGGAGGCTATAAAAGCTAAACGTGGTGGCGTTATAGAAAAAGTTGATAATAGAAACATATTTATTCTTGGTGAAGATGAAAACGGTCCATATATTGATCAATATACTATGGAAAAAAATTTAAGAACTAACCAAAATACAACTTTTAGCCAACATCCTATAGTTAAAAAAGGCGATATGGTAAAATCAGGACAGATAATAGCTGATGGCTCGAGTATGGAAAAGGGCGAGTTAGCCATAGGTAAAAATGCTCTTATAGCATTTATGCCTTGGAATGGTTATAATTATGAAGATGCTATTGTTATGAGTGAGAGAATGATACGCGCAGACGCATTTACTAGCGTTCATATATATGAAAAAGAGATAGAAGCAAGAGAGCTAAAAGACGGTGTAGAAGAGATAACTAGAGATATTCCAAATATGAAAGAAGAAGATCTTATGCACCTAGATGAGAGCGGTATAGTAAAAATAGGCACTCATATCAAACCAGGAATGATTTTGGTGGGTAAAGTTTCACCAAAAGGAGAGGTAAAGCCGACTCCCGAAGAGAGACTTCTTAGAGCAATATTTGGTGAAAAAGCAGGTCACGTTGTAAATAAATCTTTGTATGCCGGAGCTAGTCTTGAAGGTGTGGTTATAGATGTTAAGATATTTACAAAAAAAGGCTATGAAAAAGACGCTAGATCATTTAAAGCATATGAGGATGAAAAGAATATTTTAGAAAAAGAACATCATGACAGACTTTTAATGCTTGATCGTGAAGAGATGTTAAGAGTTACTGCTTTATTATCTAAAAATCCTCTTGAGAGTGAGCTAGAGATCGGTAAAAATAGCTATAAAAAAGGTGATAAGATAAAAAGATCAGATCTTGATAATGTAAATAGATTTACTCTTAACACCTATGTAAAGTGCTTTTCAAAAGAAATTCAAAAAACATATGAAGATATGAAAGCTTATTTTCAAAATGAGAAGAAGAAATTAAAAGACGAGCATGACGCTAAACTTGAAATTTTAGAAAAAGATGATATATTGCCAAGCGGCGTAGTTAAGTTAGTTAAAGTATATTTAGCTACAAAAAGAAAATTAAAAGTAGGCGATAAGATGGCAGGACGTCATGGAAATAAAGGTATTGTATCAAATATAGTTCCGGATGTTGATATGCCGTATCTTCCAAATGGACGTACGGTAGATATAGTTTTAAATCCATTAGGCGTTCCAAGTCGTATGAATATAGGTCAAATTTTAGAAAGCCACCTAGGTTTAGTTGGTATGAAATTAGGAGAGCAGATTGAAGAAATCTTTGAAAATAAAAAAGCCGAATGGATAAAAGAGCTAAGAGCAAAAATGACTGAGATAGCAGATGTATCTCGTCTTATGGATGCTAAAGCTATTTTAAGCAAAATTGATGATGATAAGCTCATAGATTATGCTAGGGACTGGGCTAGCGGGGTTAGATTTGCTACTCCTATTTTTGAAGGTGTTAAAGCTGATGAATTTAAAAAGTTATTTGAGATGGCAAAAATAGATATGGATGGTAAAACCGAACTTTATGACGGACGTACCGGATCAAAGATGGCTGAGCGTGTTAATGTTGGATGTATGTATATGTTAAAACTTCACCACTTAGTTGATGAAAAAGTTCATGCAAGAAGTACCGGACCATACTCTTTAGTAACACAACAACCAGTTGGTGGTAAAGCTCTAAGCGGTGGTCAAAGATTTGGAGAAATGGAAGTTTGGGCACTTGAGGCTTATGGCGCGGCTCATACTTTAAGAGAAATGCTGACTGTAAAATCTGATGACGTAGAGGGTCGTTTAGCTGCTTATAAAGCACTTACTAGAGGAGAAAATGTACCAAGTACTGGTATTCCAGAAACGTTTTTTGTTTTAACAAATGAGCTAAAATCTCTAGCACTTGATGTTGAGATCTATGATGAGGAAGAGAATAATGAGTGAGTTAAAACCTATTGAGATAAAAGAAGATGCAAAACCAAGGGATTTTGAAGCCTTTCAGCTAAGACTCGCTAGTCCAGATCGTATAAAAGCGTGGAGTCACGGTGAAGTTAAAAAGCCTGAAACCATTAATTATCGCACGTTAAAACCGGAGCGCGACGGTCTATTTTGTGCTAAGATATTTGGACCTATAAGGGATTATGAATGTCTGTGCGGTAAGTATAAAAAGATGCGTTATAAAGGAATTAAATGTGAAAAGTGCGGCGTTGAAGTAACTACTTCGAAGGTTCGTCGCTCACGCATGGGGCACATTGAGCTTGTTACTCCTGTAGCACATATTTGGTATGTAAATTCGCTTCCTAGTCGTATAGGCACTCTTCTTGGCATAAAAATGAAGGATTTAGAACGTGTTCTTTACTATGAAGCTTATATAGTAGAAAATCCGGGCGATGCATTTTATGACAATGAAAATAGTAAAAAAGTAGATCTTTATGATGTTTTAAATGAAGAGCAGTACGTATTACTTGAGCAGAAATTTAGTGAAAGTGGTTTTAAAGCTAGAATGGGCGGCGAAGTCATACGTGATTTACTCGCAAGTTTAGATTTAGTATCTATACTTGATCAGTTAAAGATCGAGATAGAAAGTACAAATAGCGAAGCAAAGAAAAAAACTATAGTAAAACGTTTAAAAGTTGTTGAGAGTTTTTTAAATTCAGGTAATCGTCCTGAATGGATGATGATAACAAACTTGCCTGTTTTACCACCTGATTTAAGACCTCTTGTCAGTCTTGATGGTGGTAAATTTGCAGTTTCAGATGTAAATGATCTGTATCGTAGAGTTATAAATAGAAATACTCGTTTAAAAAGACTAATGGAACTTGACGCGCCAGAAATTATTATTCGTAATGAAAAAAGAATGCTTCAAGAAGCAGTTGATGCTCTGTTTGATAATGGTAGGCGTGCAAATGCAGTAAAAGGTGCAAATAAAAGACCGTTAAAATCTCTAAGTGAAATTATAAAAGGTAAACAGGGTCGTTTCCGTCAAAATCTGCTTGGTAAACGTGTGGATTTTTCAGGACGTTCAGTTATAGTTGTAGGGCCAAAGCTTAGAATGGATCAATGTGGGCTTCCTAAAAAAATGGCACTTGAGCTATTTAAACCTCATTTGTTGGCTCGCCTTGAAGAAAAGGGATATGCTACTACTGTTAAACAAGCTAAAAAGATGATCGAAGATAAAACAAATGAAGTTTGGGAGTGCCTTGAAGAGGTAGTTGCAGATCATCCCGTTATGTTAAACCGTGCTCCTACTTTACATAAAATGTCTATTCAGGCGTTTCATCCGGTTTTAATAGAAGGTAAAGCTATTCAGCTTCATCCTCTTGTTTGTTCGGCGTTCAATGCAGACTTTGATGGCGACCAAATGGCTGTGCATGTACCACTTTCTCAAGAGGCTATTGCAGAGTGTAAAATTCTTATGTTAAGTTCGATGAATATCTTACTTCCTGCGAGCGGAAAAGCTGTAACGGTACCTTCTCAAGATATGGTTTTGGGAATTTATTATTTAAGTCTTGAAAAAAATGAAGCCGTTGGAGCTAATAAAATTTTTGCTAGTGTCGATGAGGTAATGATAGCTGTTGAAGCTCACTATCTTGACTTGCACGCAAAGATAAAAACTATGGTAGAAGGACGCACTGTATTTACAACTGCGGGTCGTCTTATTATAAAATCAATACTGCCAAATTTAAAAGAAAACTCTGTTCCAGAATCTATGTGGAATAAAGTTATGAAGAAAAAGGATATTGCTAATTTGGTTGATTATGTTTATAAAAATGGCGGTCTTGAAGTAACAGCCGGGTTTTTAGATAAGCTTAAAAATCTAGGATTTAGATACGCTACAAAAGCAGGGATAAGTATATCTATAGCTGATATTATCATACCTGAGAGTAAATATAGTTATGTAGATGAAGCAAAGAAAAGAGTTAGAGAAATTCAAAATCAATACGGCTCAGGTTTACTAACTGATTCAGAAAGATACAACAAAATAGTTGATATCTGGACAGATACTAACAATAAAGTTGCAGCTGAAATGATGAAACTTATCAAAACAGATAAAAGTGGATTTAACTCTATTTATATGATGGCAGACTCGGGAGCAAGGGGAAGTGCAGCTCAAATTCGTCAGCTTGCTGGTATGCGTGGACTTATGGCAAAACCTGATGGTTCGATCATTGAGACTCCTATCACATCAAATTTCCGTGAGGGACTAAACGTGCTCGAGTATTTCATCTCAACTCACGGTGCTAGAAAAGGTCTTGCAGATACTGCACTTAAAACCGCAAATGCCGGATATCTTACAAGAAAGCTTATCGATGTTGCTCAAAACGTAAAAGTTACTATGGATGATTGCGGTACTCACGAAGGTGTTGAGATAACAGAGATTACTGAAAACGGAGAGCTTATCGAAAGCTTAGAAGAAAGAGTATTAGGTAGAGTTTTAAGTGATGACGTAATTGATCCTATTACTAATGAAATCTTATTTACCGAAGGTACTCTTATAGATGAAGTAAAAGCTAGAACTATCACTGACGCTGGTATAAAATCAGTAAGCATAAGAACTCCTATAACTTGTAAAGCAAGTAAGGGCGTATGCTCAAAATGTTATGGTATAAACCTTGGCGAGGGTAAACTGGTAAAACCAGGAGAGGCCGTGGGCATCATCTCAGCTCAATCAATCGGCGAACCTGGTACTCAGCTTACTCTAAGAACATTCCACATTGGCGGTACCGCTTCAACGGAGCAACAAGATCGTCAAGTAGTGGCTCAAAAAGAAGGATTTATTAGATATTATAATCTTAAAACATATGAGAATAACAATAAATTTATAGTAATAAATCGTCGTAATGCAGCTATATTATTAGTTGAGCCGAAGATAAAAGCTCCGTTTGACGGAGAGATAAATATAGAAGTGGCACACGAAGATATAAATGTTATTATAAAAGGTAAAAGCGATGAGGTTAAGTATGTTTTAAGAAAACACGATTTAGCCAAACCGAATGAGTTAGCCGGAGTAAGCGGTAAAGTTGAAGGTAAGTTCTACATACCTTATATAAAAGGTGATAAAGTCAAGGAAAACGAGAGTATAGTAGAGGTTATAAAAGAGGGTTGGAATGTGCCAAACCGTATTCCTTTTGCTAGTGAAGTAAAAGTAGCTGATGGCGATCCTGTTACTCAAGATATATTATCTGGAGCAAACGGCGTACTTAAGTTTTATATATTAAAAGGTGACTATCTAGAGAGAATTAAAAACGTCAAAAAAGGTGATATGGTTAGTGAAAAAGGATTATTTGTTGTTATCGCCGATGATGACGATAGAGAAGCTGTTCGTCACTATATACCAAGAAATAGCGTTATTAAATTTAATGATAGCGATATAGTAAGCGCAAAAGATACTATAGCAAAACCGCAAGATGGCAGTAAACTTGTAATTGCCGAGTGGGATCCGTACTCAACTCCTGTTATAGCAGAAGAAGCCGGTACAGTCGCTTATGAAGATATAGAGCCTGGATATAGCGTAGCCGAGCAGTATGATGAAGCAACCGGAGAAAGTAGGCTTGTTATAAACGAATATCTACCAAGCGGAGTTAAGCCAACTATAGTTATATCAACTAAAAGCGGAAAACTTATTCGTTATCAGTTGGAGCCTAAGACTGCTATATTTGTAAAAGATGGAGCAGAGGTTTCTAGAGCCGATACTATAGCTAAAACTCCAAAAGCAGTTGCAAAATCAAAAGATATCACAGGAGGTCTTCCTAGGGTTTCAGAATTGTTTGAAGCAAGGCGTCCTAAAAATACAGCTATTATTGCAGAGATTGATGGTACTATCAAATTTGATAAACCTCTTCGCTCAAAAGAACGTATAATAATAATGGCTGAAGATGGCTCAAGCGCAGAGTATCTTATAGATAAATCTCGCCAAATTCAAGTAAGAGATGGTGAGTTTGTGCATGCTGGAGAAAAATTAACCGACGGTTTAGTTAGCAGCCATGACGTATTAAGGATATTAGGTGAAAAAGCATTGCACTATTACTTGATAAGTGAAATTCAACAAGTTTATCGCTCACAAGGTGTTGCTATAAGTGATAAACATATAGAGATTATCGTATCTCAAATGCTGCGTCAAGTAAAAATAGTAGATAGCGGTCACACAAATTTTATCGTAGGCGATATGGTAAGTAGACGTAAATTTAGAGAAGAAAATGATCGTATAATGAAAATAGGTGGCGAGCCAGCAATTGCCGAGCCAGTACTTCTTGGTGTAACAAGAGCTGCTATAGGAAGCGATAGTGTTATCTCAGCAGCTTCTTTCCAAGAGACTACAAAGGTTTTAACAGAAGCAAGTATCGCTGCTAAATTCGACTATCTTGAAGATCTAAAAGAGAACGTTATTTTAGGTCGTATGATACCAGTTGGTACCGGTCTTTATCAAGATAAAAAAGTTAAGATTAAAATAAACGAAGATTAAGCTTTTTTATCAAACAATATCGTTTTAAATTTAAAAAGCATAGATGCAACATTTTGCTGCATCTATGCTTTGTTGCTTCAAATGCTGCTTTATTCATAGACAAATTCAAATTCATATAATATTAAGTAATTTTTTAGTAAAATAAGCTCTTTTTAATAAATTTAGTTGAAAGGAATTATTGTGCCAACCATTAATCAATTGGTCAGAAAAGAACGCAAAAAAGTGATAGTTAAATCAAAATCGCCAGCGTTAAAAGAGTGTCCTCAAAGAAGGGGAGTTTGTACTAGAGTTTATACAACGACTCCTAAGAAACCAAACTCGGCTTTGAGAAAAGTTGCCAAAGTAAGGCTAACAAGCGGATTTGAAGTGATCAGCTATATAGGCGGTGAGGGTCACAACCTACAAGAACACAGCATAGTACTAGTTCGTGGCGGTAGGGTAAAAGACTTACCGGGTGTTAAGTATCATATCGTACGTGGTGCTCTTGATACTGCTGGTGTTGCAAAAAGAACTGTTTCTAGATCTAAATACGGTGCTAAACGCCCTAAAGATGCTAAAAAATAAAAATTCGTACAGACTAACTCGTTGTTTTAGTTAAGTTTGAGTAAAATTTAAATTTGAAGGAAAGTTATGAGAAGAAGAAAAGCCCCTGTTAGGGAAGTAATGCCTGATCCGATTTATGGCAATAAAATAATAACTAAATTTATTAATTCACTTATGTATGATGGTAAAAAAAGCGTTGCTACAGAGATAATGTACGGCGCACTTAAAACTATCGATGCAAAAGGCGGTGATCTAAAAGGTATAAATGTTTTTAATGACGCTATTGATAACGTAAAACCAATCATGGAAGTTAAATCACGCCGTGTCGGCGGTGCTACATATCAAGTACCTGTAGAAGTTCGTCCAGCACGCCAACAAGCTCTAGCTATCCGTTGGATCATAAGCTTTGCTAGAAAAAGAAGCGAAAGAACTATGATGGAAAAACTAGCAGCAGAGCTACTTGATGCAGCAAACAGTAAGGGCGCATCATTTAAGAAGAAAGAAGATACTTACAAAATGGCTGAGGCAAATAAAGCATTTGCTCATTATCGCTGGTAATAAGGAGCGTCTATGTCAAGAAAAACCCCATTAAATATGGTAAGAAACATAGGTATTGCAGCCCATATCGATGCTGGTAAAACTACTACTAGTGAAAGAATTCTTTTCTTCACCGGTATGAGTCATAAGATCGGTGAGGTTCATGATGGCGCTGCGACTATGGACTGGATGGAGCAAGAAAAAGAGCGTGGCATTACGATTACTTCTGCTGCTACAACTTGCTTTTGGAAAGATCATCAAATCAACCTTATAGACACCCCAGGACACGTCGACTTTACTATTGAAGTTGAGCGTTCTATGCGTGTTCTTGATGGCGCAGTAGCCGTATTTTGCGCTGTTGGAGGTGTTCAACCGCAAAGTGAAACAGTTTGGAGACAAGCAAACAAATACCGCGTTCCAAGAATGGTATTTGTAAACAAAATGGACAGAGTTGGCGCAAATTTCTTTAATGTTGAAGAACAAATCAAAAACAGGCTAAAAGCAAATCCGGTGCCTATTCAAATTCCAATTGGTGCCGAAGATGAGTTTAAAGGCGTAATCGATCTAATCGAAATGAAAGCTTTAGTTTGGGAAGATGATACAAAACCGACTGATTATGTAACAAAAGATATTCCTGCGGAACTATTAGAAAAAGCGCAAGAGTATAGAGCAAAAATGATTGAAGCGGTAGCTGAAACCGATGACGCTCTTATGGAGAAATTTTTCGGCGGTGAAGAACTAAGTGTAGAAGAGATCAAAAGAGGTATAAAAGCCGGATGTCTTGCCATGACTATGATACCTATGCTTTGCGGTACCGCATTTAAAAATAAAGGTGTTCAACCGCTTCTTAATGCCGTTGTTGATTATCTACCTGCTCCGGACGAAGTTGCTGCCATAAGAGGCGAACTCGAAGATGGAAGCGAAGTCGTAGTAGATAGTACGGATAATGGTGAGTTTGCAGGGCTTGCGTTTAAGATCATGACCGATCCATTTGTTGGGCAGCTAACTTTTGTTAGAGTTTATCGTGGACAACTTGAGAGCGGAAGTTATGCTTATAATACCGTAAAAGGTAAAAAAGAGCGTATTGGAAGACTTCTTAGAATGCACTCAAACAAAAGAGAAGAGATAAAAGTTCTTTACGCCGGAGAAATAGGCGCTGTCGTAGGTCTAAAAGATACTTTGACAGGTGATACTTTAGCAGGTGAAAAAGAGCATGTAATTCTTGAAAAAATGGATTTCCCGGATCCGGTTATCAGCGTTGCGGTTGAGCCAAAAACTAAAGCTGATCAAGAGAAAATGGGTATAGCTCTTCAAAAACTAGCTCAAGAAGATCCGTCTTTTAGAGTTAGCACGGATGAAGAGAGTGGTCAAACTATTATCTCTGGTATGGGTGAGCTTCACCTTGAGATCATCGTCGATCGTATGCTTAGAGAATTTAAAGTAGAGGCTGAGGTAGGACAACCGCAAGTTGCTTACCGCGAGACTATTAAAAAATCAGTTGAGCAAGAGTATAAATACGCAAAACAATCAGGTGGTCGCGGACAATACGGTCACGTATTCTTACGTCTTGAGCCACTTGAGCCGGGCAGCGGATTTGAATTTGTTAATGATATCAAAGGCGGTGTTGTTCCTAGAGAGTATATACCGGCAGTCGAAAAAGGTTGTCAAGAGGCACTTCAAAGCGGTGTTTTAGCAGGATATCCTGTTGAAGATGTTAAAGTTACACTGTTTGATGGTAGCTACCACGAAGTCGACTCATCTGAAATGGCGTTTAAATTAGCTGCTTCAATGGGCTTCAAAGAAGGTGCTAGAAAAGCCGGCGCTGTTATACTTGAGCCTATGATGAAAGTTGAAGTTGAAACTCCAGAGGAGTACATGGGCGATGTTATCGGCGATCTTAACAAACGCCGCGGACAGATCAACTCTATGGATGAAAGAGCTGGAAATAAAATAGTTACGGCTTTTTGTCCACTTGCCGAGATGTTTGGATATTCAACAGATTTAAGAAGCCAAACACAAGGTCGTGCTACTTATTCTATGGAATTTGATCACTATGAAGAAGTTCCAAAAAATGTTTCTGAAGAAATAATCAAGAAAAGAAACGGCTAAATTTAATCCTAAACCGCCTAGTTTTTGGCGGTTTTTCCACAGTTTTACTTTTGTCCTCATAGCTCAGCAGGATAGAGCGCAGAATTCCTAATTCTGAGGCCGTGAGTTCGAATCTCGCTGGGGACACCATTCTATTCAATTTTTATTATTGGGACTTTATTTGACACGGCATTCAAATCGTATATTGGTTCTTGATTCTATTAGATGACTTCTTTTGATGCATATGTTCATAGATCATTTTATTTGGGCAAACCTGTCTCAAAGTATATCTATGAGTGTTTTGTATTTTTCTGCAGCGGATAGTTTTTTATTTTTGTCTGTATGCTGGCTGTGATCAGCAAAACAAAACGTGGGCTTAATACATCGTGGATGAGAAAAAGGGTATTTAAATATGGCTATTTCATATAGGTACGATTTTGTTGCTTACGGTTTTTTCGGCTTTGTTTTTGCATGATTTACACGGTAGTCTAGCTATCGTTGTTAAGCACGAATTGACAGGTTGAGCATTGACTTTGATCTTGGCAAATACTCCGCCACGGCTAGATGTTTTGCCTATATATATGTTTTTAATGCTGTTTTGATCGTTTTTTTCCATCAATGTTTGGTAGCAAATTTGGACTGATTTTATGTCTATTTTGATTGATTCTTATCAGCTCTTGGATGGGAGTTAGGGAATTTATACTTGATATATATCCTAGTGAGCCTTGGATATTCAAGCTTTTATTTAGGACCGCTTCGTTGTATAAACTTCATAGCTTTTTGCTTTGTTCATATCTTATAGTATCAAAATAGTACTAAATTTGCTAAATTTTAATTTTTCTTCAGTTGTCGGTAAACATAGCTTGGAGGTTTATTCGCTTCTTCTTTTATTTTGGACAAATTTATAGAGCAAGTTTAATATCACTTATTATAGTTTCAAAAGTAATATAGCCCTATATGCTATAAATACGAGCACTCAAGCAGGGCAAATATACCATAACAAGATTAAAATAGCACATTTCCAGCTGCTAGATTTTCATATAAAATTTCTAATAAGCGTCATAGCTACCAAGAGTTGTACTGTGTAAGCTCCTGTTAGTAGAGTATTTATTCATATTGTCGTTGGTAGCCAAGACCTATTTTTAGGCTAAGTTTGATAATAAATTTTCAATAAGTGCCAAAAAGGCACTTATTGCTTAAAACTTCTTCCTCTTAACCTCACTAACCACTTCATTAGCTATAGTTTCTACTTCTATAGTAACTCTGTCCGTATTGCTAGCTATAGCAAGGTTTTGTTTAGTCTGTTCATCTACGTTAGCAACAGCTTCATTTATCTGGTTAATTGCTTCGGTTTGTTCGCTTATACTTTGGCTCATTTCATTTATGCTTTGGCTTAGTATATTAACATTGGCTTCAATCTCTCCTAAAGACTTTTGAGTTCTCTCAGCTAGCTGTCTTACTTCATCTGCAACAACAGCAAATCCTCTACCGTGATCTCCGGCTCTGGCTGCTTCTATAGCAGCATTTAATGCTAGTAAGTTTGTTTGATCTGCTATATCGCGTATAATAGTAATTATATTCTTAATATCCTCAGACTGTTTTATAACTTCTCCCGCTCTTTCATTGATAGAGCTCATAGAACTACTCATCTCTTCAACGGCTGCTGCGCTTTCTTGAAGTGAGTTAGCTTGGCTTCTTGCACTATCGTTTAACGTAGTTACGTACTCTTTTAAGCTATTTGCTTTTTCTTTAAGATTGTTAGCTTGATTTAAATTATCTTTTAGCATCTTAGTTATCTCATTACCTAAAAGATTAGTAACCTTTTCAACCTCTCCTTTGGCATTAGGTATATTAGAGGTAAAATCAAGATTTTTAAAATCATCAAATGTTTTTTGAATAACATTTATATCAGATCCTATCTTGCCTTGAAGAGTATTTAGCATACTATTTAATACGTCTTTTAACTTTTTAAGCCCAGGAGAGTCCGGTTCATGCATTATTCTAGCTCCTAGATTTCCTTTTTCAACTTCACTAGCTCTAACTAATGCTTCTTCTACTGCTTTAGCATCTTTATCTAAAGACTCTTTTATAGAGCTTATATTAGAATTAATAAGACTAGCCATAACTCCAAACTCATCATTTGATTTTAAGCTTATAGCTTTAGGATTATCATTTTTATGGTTTAAGAAGTCAAAGAAGTCTTTGAGACCAGATACTATCTTATCCATAGGTTTTAATAATTTCTTGGCTAACAGTAAAATGGTAAGCGATGCAAAGATCACAAATATAATAGAAAGTATTATCTGTTTATAAAATATAGTGTCTGTCTTTTTTTTGAAAAATTCTACGTCGATATTACTACAAATTATCCAGTCATTTATAGATGAATTTATACATTTACCGAGTTTTTGAGAACCATCGTGAGTATAACTTACTCTGCCGTATGCGTCAAAATCTTTATTTTGAATTTTTTGTATAATTTCTTTTGTGAAATTTAGTGTTTTACCTATGTATTCACTTGCTGGACTCATAATCACTTTTGCGTTTTTATCCATTAAAAGTATATATGCGCCTTCGGCATTTCCTATTTCTATAAACTCTTTGCTTAATACATCTATAGCCTTATCTGCACCGACAACGCCTATTAATTTGTTATTTGAATATATAGGGGCTGCAACTGTAACGCATAACTTTTGTACGGTTTTACTCATATAGGGATCTGAAACAATGGTCTTATTTTCTTTAATAGCTCTTTCATACCAAGCTCGTTTTCTAGGATCATATTCATTTGTAGGTAGGCTAGAATTACCGTTTGAACGTATTATCATGCCGTCATTTTGATAGCCGACGAATATTAAGTCAAAGCGAGAAGAGTTCTCTATAGCTTTTAGTATAGTTTCTACCTCTTGATTGCTATAGTTGTTTGCGCCAATTAGTTTGGCTAAATTTTCTATAGCGTCGATATCGTCCCCTAATTGTGTGTTCAATAATGATTGAGCTGATTGAGTAACCTTCGTCCTTTCGTTTACTAATAATTCGGTTGTATTGGCTTTTGAGTCCGAATAATTTATATAACTTAGAATAGCAAGCAACATTATAAAGAGTAATGATGCTCCAAGGGATACTTTTCTAGATACACTTTGTATTTTCATTGGTATTTCTCCGATAAATAATATTTTTTAGGTCAAAATTATATCAAATAAACTAATAATATAAATTTATTAAAAAAATAATATAAGGTAATTTTACTAAAAATAAATCTGTAAAATTATAAATTTAATTATATTTGTGATAAATTTGTCTTTAATTTCTTTGTGTTTGTCAAAAACTTCACGGATGATTTGAGGTATTTTATCTCTAATTTCATATTCTTAAACTCCTATTAATTCGCTAGATACACTATGGAAATTTAACACTACTCAAACAATATGTCTTTGCAAACGGCTTAATGTAATTTAAAGTTTTGGCTTTTTAATTGTAGTGCAATTATGGGATGATAAAATAAATCTTAAATTAGATAAATGTTTTTAACAAATATAATATAATTTTAAGATGAAAATAAATTTAAAAAATATATCCATTTTGTGAAAAATGAACATTGTAAGTGTAGAAGTGATAGCATATACCAAAAGCAGTATAATAAATTTAATCGTAATAATATGGATAAATTTTATCACCATAAAGTGTCCGAATCTATATATGAGAGTCGTATAATTTGCATCGTATGATTTTTACTTTTATCAAATATACTTCACACGGCAGCCGAGTCCTGTTTTTAGGCTAAGTTTTATAATAAATTTGAGCTTAATAAAAGCTCAAATTTAACTCGGTTAGAATTTCTTTTTATTGACTTCGTTAAATACTTCGTTTGCTATACTCTCCACCTCATTAGTTATCTTATTACTATTTTGAGCTATAGTGACATTTTGTTTAGTCTGCTCATCTACTGTAGCAACAGCTTCATTTATCTGGTTAATTGCTTCAGTTTGCTCATTTATGCTTTGACTCATCTCATTGATTCCTTGAGATAATATGTTTACGTTTGCTTCAATTTCTGCTAGAGATTTTCCGGTTCTTTCAGCTAGTTGTCTTACTTCATCTGCAACAACAGCAAATCCTCTACCGTGCTCTCCGGCTCTGGCTGCTTCTATAGCTGCATTTAATGCTAGTAAGTTTGTTTGATCTGCTATATCTCTGATTATTGTTATAATACTTTTTATATCTTCTGATTGTTTTATAACATCTCCTGCTCTTTCATTGATAGAACTCATAGAACTACTCATCTCTTCAACGGCTGCTGCACTTTCTTGAAGTGAGTTAGCTTGAGAGCTTGCGCTTTCATTTAGATTTTCTACGTATCCTTTTAGGCTATTTGCTTTTTCTTTAAGATTATTAGCTTGAGCTAGATTATCTTTTAACATCTTAGCTATCTCATCTCCTAAAAGATTTGTTACTCTTTCGACTTCACCTTTAGCGTTTGGAATTCTTGATGTAAAATCTAACTCTTTGAAACTATCAAATGTTTGTTGAATAACATTTATATCGCTTCCTATTTTTCTTTCTAACGTATCTAACATCTTATTTAATACTTGTCTTAACTTCTCAAGTCCAGGTGAAGATGGTATAGTATTTATCCTAGCTTTTAAATTTCCATTCTCAACTTCATTTGCTTTTTCTAAAGACTCTTTTACTGCTTTATTGTCTTGTTCCATAGAATCTTTTATATTAGATGTATTATCGTTTATAAGTTTAGCCATAACTCCAAACTCATCATTAGATTTTAAGCTTATAGCTTTAGGATTATCATTTTTATGGTTTAAGAAGTCAAAGAAGTCTTTGAGACCACTTTGGATAATCTGTATAGGTTTTAAAAATCTTTTTACTAAAATATATATTATTAGTGTTGCCAATATAATAAATGTTATAGATATGATAATATTTTTGTAAAGTATATCATCAGTCTTTTTGCTAAAAAAATCTATATCTACATTGCTACAAATAATCCAATCGTTTATTCCAAACGAAACACATCTGCCAAGTTTTTTAGATCCGTCTTCATGTGTGTATGGAAGCCTACCGTATTCATCTACATTGTTAGCTTTGTAATTTTTGAGAATTTCTTTTGTAGCATTTAATGTTTTTCCTATAAAATCGCTATTTGGATGCATTATTAGTTTTGCATTTTTATCCATCAAAAGCATATATGCTCCTTCGGCGTTTCCTAGTTCATTAAACTCTTTTTGTATCCCATCAATCGTAAAATCCGCACCTACTACGTATAGTAGTTTATTATCCTTATAAAAAGGAGTCGCTGCCGTTATTATCTGTTTTTTTGTTACGTTATCGATATACGGTTCTGTAATTAACGTTTTTCTTAAATTTGCTGCTTCTTGATACCAGTTTTGTTTTCTAGGATCGTACTCATCAGTCGGGAGCCCAGAATTTCCATCCGAAGCTACAATCATTCCGTTATCTTGATATGCTATATACATTGCTTCAAAATCCATTGAGCTATTGATATTTTTGAGTATATTTTCAACTTCTTTATAATCATAGTTATTTGAGCTAAATAGCTTTGATAAATTTTCAATACCTACAATGGCTTTTTTAAACTGTGTATCTAATAACATCTTACCAGCTTGTATGGATTTTGCTCTTTCACTTGATAAGAGTTGAGTCGTATTTACTTTTGAATTTGAATAGTTTATATATGTTAAAACTATAAGCAGAATCATAAATAATATGGATACTCTAATCGATACTTTTGTGGCAAGCCCTCTTTGTTGCATATATGCTCCTTAAAATATTTCTATTTTGAAATTATACTAGATTGTTTTTTAATTTATTATTAAATGATATATAGTATCATTTAAATCAAATTTCAGAGTAATATAATCTCCTATAAAATCAAAAGCTTTGGAAGTCGATAAAGATTATTTTTTGTTTTAGTTTTATAAAAATTTGTTAGTTAAAATACCAAACGATGCAAAACTTAATAATAGGAGTTATAATGAATAGAAGAACATTTTTAAAGCTAAATGCCTTAGGATTAGTTAGTTTTTGTAATGCATATGCAAATCACATTAATCATTTTGGTATGCACCATGAAATGATGAACGTCAATGATAGTATATTAAATATTGATACATCTTTTATTAACTTTTCTTCAAACAATTTAAAGCTTCTTGATGAAAAATATTTTCCGCAAAATCAAAATCTAAAAGCCTTGCCTTTGCTTAAAAATGAAAGCAAAACAAAAAATACGTTTAAAGCAACTTTACAAATTACTCAAAGCCAACTAGAGATAGTTAAAGGTAAAAAGACTAAAGTATATACATATAACGGTACAATACCAGCACCAAAAATTGAGGTTTTTGAAGGCGATAACGTAGAAATTTTAGTTAAAAATAGGTTAAGTGAGCCTACAACCATTCATTGGCACGGACTACTGGTAGCTCCAGAGCAAGACGGTAATCCGCATGATCATATTTTAGCTGGCGAAGAAAGAGTATATCGCTTTAACTTGCCTATGGGTAGCGCTGGAACATACTGGTATCATCCACATCCTCACCATATTGCTTCAAAACAGGTTTTTATGGGTTTAGCTGGAGCTTTTGTCGTTAAGTCTAAGCAAGATGTCTTAAGCGATTTAGTAGAAAAAGATTTGATGATAAGCGATTTAAGACTTGATGAGAATGCTCAAATTCCAAATAACAATTTAACCGATTGGCTAAATGGAAGAGAGGGAGAATTTATTTTAATAAATGGGCAGTATAAACCTAAAATACGCTTAGTCACAAATGAACGTATAAGAATATATAATGCTACTTCTGCAAGATATTTGAGATTAAAAATACACGGAGCAAATTTTATACTAGTAGGAACCGACGGTGGGCTGATTCAAAAACCGATTTATAAAGATGAGATATTTTTAACTCCTGCTTCAAGAGTTGAAGTATTAATACAAAGTAGTAAAAGCGGTGAGTTTAAGCTTGAAAGCTTATATTATAATAGAGATAAAATGATGGTACAAGAAGAGCCAAAAACATTATTTTTAGCTGATATCATCCTAGAGAATAAAGATATTAGTATTCCAGATAAATTAAGAGAATTACCAAGATTAGAAGAGCCTAAAAGCTTTAAAGAAATAATTATGAGTGAAAATCACTCAAAAATGATGCAAATAATGAATTCTAAAGATGACAATGAGATTAAAGCAGCCCTTGCATCAATGTTTTTGATGAATTCAAAGACTTATGATTTAAATAGGACTGATTTAATTTCTGAAGTTGGAGTAGTGGAAGAGTGGGTAGTAAATAACAACTCGCATATGGACCATCCATTTCACATACATGGAACTCAATTTGAAGTTATTAGCTCAAAACTAAATAACGTTGTATCAAAACCGGAGTTTAGAGCATTAAGAGATACAATCAATGTCAGACCAAATGAAGAGATAAGACTTAGAATGAAACAGGATTTTGTTGGAACTAGAATGTTTCATTGCCATATACTAGAGCACGAGGATTTAGGAATGATGGGAAATTTAGAAGTGAAAGAATATCATCTTAAGCATTAACTTAATGAAATGAATTGTTACCAAATTTGATATACTTTGTAACTCAATATCGTCTGATTTTTAATGTAAATATTATGACGTATATATGTCATAATATTTTAGTGCTTTATTTTTTATCATTAAAATGAAGCAAAGCTTTTTAGTATGCTGTTCTCAGCAAGTTAGTGGTATTAATATACCAAAAGGATATAAAAACGGTGCTGATATACCGCGTATATTTTTGGTTATTGCATCCACCTTTAAGCCAAAATATCTCGATGCGATAGTTTTGCACGGCTACTTATGTGATAATGCGAAAAGCAAGGCAGAGTATAGAACAGCGGATATACTGCTCAAATCATCTATGAAAAATCTATGAGCAAATAAATTAACAGTTTTTTATTTCTACAAATTGATTTTAATGCGGAGATTTTTGATCTACTTGATACGGATTTTGACAGGAGGGCAACTAGCCAAAGATAATCGGGCTATTATGGCGCGGGATTTGTATCTATATCTGCGCGAGATAGAGACGATCAACTGAAGCAAAAAAGAAGGAGAGATAAAACGGATGCAAATGAATATATCAAATTATCAAAGATAGACGATACCATAAGATATCAGCTTATCTTTTTTTAATCGATTTGGTAGATATTCACTAAATTTATTTGCAAAACTAACTGTATTGTTTTTACTTCTGTAGTTTGTTAATAAATTATATTGTTTCAATATATTATCTTGATCATTTATTTCATTGTATTCAATAATCTCTTTGAAATCTTTTTAATATTACAGATGATATAGAAGCTGTTTTGTCTGAAAATATAAAAGCTATAGCAAAAGCTAGTTCAAGTCTATAATTTTCTATAAAGAATTCAAGTCGTTCATTTGAGCACGTAATTTTATTTTTGATAGTTTCAAAAATATCTATTTGATTTTTTTGCAAATTTTTATATTTAAAGAAAGCATTAAAATATTTATTATCAGATGATAGATATATAAATATCTTTTAATGACTTAGGCAATGACTCAAATTTATCATTCAAAATTTTTAGAAGCTCTTGCGCATGTTCCACATCAATGAACGGCTGATTTTCTATATTTAGCTCTGTCTTATAAGGCTTATCTAATTTATGAGTTTTTTATTTGAAAATAGAAGCATTGATAACAGCAATGTGTCGATTATCGGTATTTTTTGGATATAACTATTAAAACTTTAACTTTTAATTCATCAATTACAATTCCTAAATTTTCTATTTTTTGACCATTTATATTTACTTCAATATACAAAAAGGCTATTTTTTCTAAATTCACTAAAGATAGCTTTTTATTGAATATGAGATATGGCGGTTATTTTTATTCATAATTGTTTTGCCTATTTTATTGTTTATTTTAATATAATTTACTTCTTATTTTATCTTTTTTTCATATATAATTATAATTAAATTTATATAAAGATAAATTTATCCATATTAAAAAATATAAAATTCCACACACAATAAAAGTCCAAATTTATGCAATAGTAAATTTAAAAATAAGCAGATAAAATATATGTTTTATTTTTGATCTGTATCTATATTTTATGAGAATTACTTCATGTTTTCTATAGATATATCTGTAAAATTTACTATTTTTAAATTTAACTTAGTTTATAGAATTCGGCAAAAGTCTTATCTAAATCCAAATAAGCTTTGCTTAAAATACCGTCTTTGCTAAATTTACTCATTGACGTACCTTCGGCCCTAACTATATAAAAATTGTTAAAACCCATGATCTCGCAAAACATCGCCTTTAGGTATTGGCATGCAAAATCAAGATTTGCATATCTTCCTCCATCTGTATAAACTGATCCGCTAGAACATAAAACAAGAACTTTTCTATCATCGTTCATCAGTCCTATCGAACCGCCGCTTGTGTAGGCAAACGTCTTTTTAGCGATAAGAATGTTGTCCATATAGTCCTTTAAACGTGCTGGGATATTAAAATTATGCAAAGGCATAACTATTACTATTCGTTTTGAGGATAAAAATTGCTCCATTATGCTATTCATCTGTGTTTGAAGTTCGTCATTTTGTTGATTTTGAAATAAATTTAACATATCTCTATCAAGTTTTGGTATTGCGCTATTGTATAAATTTATGCTACATAATGAGTTTGTATCAAATTCATTCTCAAATTTATTTTTAAATTTACTCTGCAAAGAGTAAGAAAACGTATCTTTCTCATCAAATTTAGGATGAGCGTTTATGAGTAGTGTTTTCATTGATTGTCCTTTTGATTGTTTATTTTAACTATAAATAATAAATTATTTTACGGGTCATGATTAAATCACGCTATATTTAAAAAAGTGATAACTTTATATGTAATAAACGCGAGTATCCAAGCAGCACTAAAAGTAAATATAACTAGATAAAACGTATATTTTTTACTTTCTGCTTCTTTTGAAAATACGGCAGTTGCTGCGAGACAGGGCAGATATACCATAACAAATACGATAAATGCCATAGCCGAGGCAAACGATATATTTTTAGCTAAAGTTTGCTGCAAAGTAATGTTACTTTCGCTAACCTCCCCGCCTAAAGAGTATAAAACTCCTAAAGTAGAAACTATAACTTCTTTTGCCGCAAGCCCGCTTACTGTGGCAACAGACATTTTCCAGTTAAATCCAAGTGGTGCAAATATAGGCTCTATAGTTTTACCAAACATTCCTAGATACGTATTTTCCATAAGCTCTTGATCTTTTTGATTAGTAAGCTCTAATTTTAGCTCGTCGCTTGACGCTGTTTGAATTTGTTGTTGGTATTTTTCTTCTATATGTGGATTTTGCGGAAAAGTGCTGATAAACCAGACCAAAATAGAAGCTGCTAGTATAAAAGTACCTGCCTTTTTTAAATACATCATGGATTTTGAGTATATAGTTAGCCAAATGAGCTTTATGCTCGGAAGTCTGTATTTCGGCATTTCCATAACAAATGGTTCATCATTGCCTTTGAAAACGAAAATGCGTAAAACTTTAGCTGCTATCAGTCCTAAAAGAGCACCTAATATATATGAAAAACAGCACGTTTCCCGCATTATCCGGTTTAAAAAATGCTCCAGCAAATAGTACATACACAGGAAGTCTAGCCCCACAGCTCATAAATCCTATGATAAACATAGTAAGAAGTCTATCTTTTTGACTTTTAAGAGTGCGCGCTGCCATATATGCAGGGATGGAACAGCCAAATCCGGTAACTAGCGGTATGAAACTTTTGCCGTGAAGTCCGAATTTGTGAAAAAATCCATCTAGTAAAAACGCAACTCTTGCCATATATCCGGTTGTTTCTAAAAGTGCTATACCTAAAAATAAAATTATTATGTTTGGTAAAAACAGTATCACTGTGCCGACTCCGGCTATGATACCGTCTACTATTATGGATTTTAGCATATCATCATTTAAATTTGCAGATACGCTATTGCTAAACCAAGCAAACGTCATCTCTATGTATTGCATCGGAACTTCGCCAAGAGTAAACGTGGCTTGAAACAGTAGCCACATAAAAAATAAAAATATAGGTAGTCCGAAAAATCTGTGTATAAGTATGCTGTCTATCTTTTTTGTGATATCCGTGCTTTTGCCGGCTTTTATATTTTGAGTTTCCAATGCCGCGCCTTTTGCAAACGAGTGGTATTCGTCGATAAGCACGTCCTCTATGGAGTTGTTTTGCGTTTTTTGTTTGATATTATCAAATACTTTTTTGATCTCGGGTATCAAAAACAGCATTTTTGGATCTTCATGAGACAGTGCGTAGAATTTCTTATCTTCTAGTAAAAATAGTATAGCCGCTTGTCTTGAGGAGATGCCTTCTTGTTGAAATCCTGTTTCGTCTATTATTTTGGTTAGATATATCAGTTCTTCTTCTATAGAATCACTAAATTTAAGTCTATTTTTCTTATACGGCGTGTTTAAAGTTTGAATAATTATATCAAGTAAAGTTTTGAGATTTGTCTTTTTTACCGATGATACCTTAATGGTCGGTATACCTAAAATAGAGCTCAAATGTTCACTATTTATATCTATACCTTCGCTTTTGGCTTCATCATCCATATTGAGAGCTATCGCCATTTTTTTACCAAGAGTCATAAGTTCTGCCGTTAAAAAGAGATTTCTTTCTAAATTTGTAGAATCTACGACATTTAGTATCATATCGTATTTGCTTTTCATCAAAAAATCTTTTGCTACGCTCTCGTCTTTTGAAAAATCGTCCATACTATAAAGACCAGGAAGATCTATAAAATGTAAAGTTATACCGTCTTTTATAAGAGTTGCTTCGTATTTTTCTACTGTTACGCCTGCGAAATTTCCGATTTTTGGATTTGATTTGCTAATCGCGCTTAAAAACTGACTTTTGCCTACATTGGGTTGTCCTACAAGAGCTATGATAAACTGTTGGCTCATTTTTCAGCCAACAGTTCACAGCTTAGCATTTTTGCCTCATTCTCTCTCAAAGCTATTAAACCGTGTTCGCTTAGTATCTCTATGTTTGAATTTGTTATGCTTTTTTGTTTGATTTGTATCTTAGATCCGATATCGAGTCCAAATGACCTAAATCTTCTTTTTGTATTTTTCAGTCCGTTTATCCCAGTGAGTATAGCTTTTTGATTTATTTCTAATTTAGATAAATCCATTTTTACCTCTTTAAATTAGCAAATTATTTATAAATTATATCTAAATCAGCTTAATATAGCTTTATCGATAATCAATACCATTAATAATAATATGTAGTTATATAATTTTTTATAAATTTTTAAAAAGTGATTTCGCACTCCAAACATATACGAGTGCGATTTATGTACTATCTTTTTAAATTTAAAAACGAATTTAGTTCGTTTAATTGCGTATCGACACTTTTATTGCCGGTGCCGCCCTCAGATTGTCTAGCTTCTTTTGAGTTTTCTAATTTTAACACTTCTAAAGCGTCACTTTTGATATCTTGGTGGATACTTTTTAGCTCATCTAAGCTGAGCTCGCTTATATCTTTACCAAGTTTTTCAGCTAATGCCACGCATTTCCCGGTGATAAAATGAGCTTCTCTAAATGGTATATCTAAATTCCTTACTAAATAATCCGCCAAATCAGTAGCGCTAAGGTGACCGTTTTTACAAGCTTTTAACATAAAATCTTTATTGAAAGTAGTCGTTTTTAACATCTCTTTAAGTATAATAAGAGAGTTGATCGCAGTTTTAACACTATCAAATACGCATTCTTTGTCTTCTTGCATATCTTTATTATAAGCAAGCGGAAGAGCTTTCATAACTGTTAAAAGTGAAATGAGGTTGCCGTATACTCTACCTGTTTTTCCTCTTATAAGCTCGGCAACATCCGGATTTTTCTTTTGCGGCATTATGCTTGAGCCGGTACTAAATTTATCACTTATAGTAATGTATCTAAACTCACTGCTACTCCATAGTATAAGCTCTTCACAAAGTCTTGATGTATGAGTAAATATAAGGCTTATATTAAAAAGAAGTTCAAGCGCAAAATCTCTATCGCTAACACTATCCATACCGTTTTGTGTGATATCTTTAAATCCGAGTTCTTCAGCTACCATTTTTCGATTTATTGGATGAGGAGTTCCGGCAAGTGCGCATGATCCAAGTGGACTTAAGTCGTTTCTTTGGTAGCAGCAAATCAACCTTTCATAATCTCTTTTAAACATAAAAGCATACGCTAATAAATGATATGCAAGGCTAATTGGTTGTGCGTGTTGAAGATGTGTAAAACCAGGCATTAACGTATTTTTATGCTCAGCAGCGATATCTTTTAAAACCACCATTAATTCTAATATTAAATTTGAAATTATAACGCTTTGTTGTTGCACAAAAAGTTTAAAATCAAGAGCTACTTGATCGTTTCTACTTCTTGCTGTGTGAAGCTTACCGCCAAGCTCTTTGCCTATAATCTCGGATAGTCGCTTTTCAACTGCCATATGTATATCTTCATTTTCTATTTTAAATTCAAACTCAGAGTTGTCTATTTCGCTTTTTACTTGTTGCAGTCCGTTTATAATTTTTTGCGATTGTTCTGTGGTTAAAATTCCGCATTTTCCCAACATTTTGGCGTGAGCTATTGAGCCCTCTATATCTTGTTTATACAACTCTTTATCAAATTCTATTGAGGCGTTAAAAGCTTCTAAAAGTTCGCTGCTACTCTCACTAAATCGACCTTCCCACATTTTTTGCATATGTTTCCTTTTTTTTGTTTTAAATTTAAAACAAATATTGTTATCGGTAAATATCTTTTTTATACAAAAATTGTCATTAGCAAAAGTTTTATATTTTTTGATAGTTAATTTTTTAAAAGCAGTCATCGCTGCTAATATACTAATCTTGCTTCTATATTAAATTTATTATTATTCATCAAAAAAGAGATTATTTTAACATTATTTATTTTAAAAGGTAATTTAATTTTTAAATTTAATAGATAAATTTCCGCAACCGAATTTTAAAATAGTTACGGAAATTTATATAAGTTTAATTTGTCGGACCGGCTTTTGCGAATTGCACGCCTTCTTCTACATCCTCGTATCTGTTGAAATTTTCCACAAACATATTTGCTAGCTTATCTCTAGCTGCTAAGTATTGGTTTTTATCATTCCAAGTATTTATAGGATTTAAAAGTTTTGTTTCTACTCCTTCTAGCTCTTTTGGAATAGAAAGATTAAATTTATCAAAGTTTTCAAATTCGCATTTTTTTATGCTTCCATCAAGTATAGCATTTATACAAGCGCGAGTAGCTTTTATGCTCATTCTCTTACCGATACCGTAAGCACCGCCGCTCCAGCCTGTATTTACTAAATATACATTTACTTGATGTTTGTCGATTTTTTCTCCAAGAAGTCTTGCATAAACTGTTGGATGCAATGGCATAAACGGTTCTCCAAAACATGCTGAAAAAGTAGCTTGAGGCTCGGTTATACCGCGTTCCGTTCCTGCTACTTTTGCGGTGTATCCACTTAAAAAGTAGTACATAGCTTGCTCTTTTGTAAGTTTTGAAACAGGAGGCAGAACTCCAAATGCGTCTGCTGTTAAAAATATAATGTTTTTTGGATGACCTGCTTTTAAGCTCGGTTCGTGATTTTCTATATGCTCTATAGGATAGCTTACTCTTGTGTTTTCTGTTTTGCTGGCATCACCGTAATCCACGCAGCCGCATTCATCGCAACAAACATTTTCTAAAAGTGCGTCTTTTTTTATGGCTGCATAAATTTCAGGTTCGCTTTTTGGATCTAAATTTATACATTTTGCGTAGCAGCCGCCCTCAAAGTTAAATACTCCTTCATCATCCCAACCGTGTTCGTCATCGCCTATTAAAGCTCTATTAGGATCTGTTGAAAGAGTTGTTTTTCCAGTGCCACTAAGTCCGAAAAATAGTGCGGTATCTCCGTCTTTGCCGACATTTGCTGAGCAGTGCATAGATAGTTTATTTTCTAGCGGAAGCCAGTAGTTCATCATAGAAAAAATACCTTTTTTCATCTCTCCGCCGTACCAAGTTCCACCTATGACGGCTATATTGTCTTCTATATTAAATACTACAAATACCTCTGAGTTTAGTCCATCTTCTTTATAATTATCATCAACACATTTGCAAGCATTATATACCACGAAGTCTGGTTTAAACTCAGCTAATTCGTTTTGATTTGGACGGATAAACATATTTTTTACAAAATGCGCTTGCCATGCTACTTCTGTTACAAATCTAACACTTTTTCTACTAGCTAAGCTAGAGCCGCAATATGCATCTTGAATATATATATTTTTACCGCTTAATTGTTTTTGTGCTTTGTGTAGTAGTTTGTCGAAGATCTCTTTGCTGATAGGCTTATTTACTTTACCCCAAGCTATATATTTTTGACTCGGGTCTTGTTTAACGAAATATTTATCTTTTGGGCTTCTGCCCGTGAATATACCGGTATCCACGCCGAAAGTTCCGCTATTTGTAATATATCCTTCACCATTTGCTTTTTCGTGTTCAAAGAGTTTGTCATAGCTTAAATTATGATAAATTTCTTTTATATCCTTAAGTCCTAGCTTATCTACATCCTTTATCATGGTTATACCTCTTGTAAATCTTTATTAATTGAAGTCTATATGAATTTTAGTAATTTTTTGCTTAATATCTCTTTTATTTTGTATATTTTGGATAATAAATTTCAAAATTTAAAAAGTAGCCATCTGCACGCTATGTGCAAACGGCTTTTTTTGGGGTTATAATTTTATTAGTATCTGTCCATCATCTACTGATTGACCTTGGGTTATAAGGATTTCGCTTACTACTCCAGCGCTTGGTGATTCAACCGGTATTTCCATTTTCATAGCCTCTAACACTACAACTGTTTGACCTTTTCCTACGGTATCTCCAACTTTTACAAGTATTTTAAATACTCCAGCAGACATTGTAGCTCTTATCTCGCTTGATCCATTGCCACTGGATATTTCGCTACTTTGTTCTGTTTTTGGCTCATCTTTTTTCTCTGTAGCTTGAGCTGGTTTGCTAGTTGCTGGAGTTACTGATTTTATTTGAAAATTATCAAATCCGTCAGAAACTTCAACATTATATTTGCTTCCGTTTACTACTACGCTATATTTGTTTGCTTCTGATTTTGTTTTAGGCGCTTGATTTAATACTTGTTTAGACATATTGCTTATTTTGCGAACCATAACTTTACCTTCACCTTTGAGATACGCTACGCCTTTTTCTTTACAAGCAGCTGCTATAAAAATATTTTCTTCGGTTTGCTCAATGCCTTCTTTTTCTAAAATAGCTTTTGTGTAAGAAAGTGATTTTGTCTCGTCGTTATCGGCGATATCTATAGCACTTTCATTTGTAGGTTCAAGCCCTAATTGTTTACTGGCAAGTTCTACTATATCTTGATGCGGCGTAACCGGAGTTTTACCAAAATATCCAAGAACCATTTTTCCATAGCCTTCTGCTATTTTTTTCCATGGTCCAAACATTACGTTATTAAATGCTTGTTGGAAGTAAAATTGGCTAACAGGGGTTACGCTTGTACCGTATCCACCTTTTTCTACTACTTCTCTCATAGCTTTTATAACTGCTGGGAATTTATCAAGTATATTATTGTCTCTCATCATTTGAGTATTAGCCGTAAGCGCTCCTCCTGGCATAGGAGAAAATGGTATAAGAGGACTTACTTGAGTAGCTTCAGGTGGCATAAAGTAGTCTTTTAAACAGCCGTGTAATACATCTTCGTATTTTAGGATTTTTTCTACATCAAGTCCGCCAAGATCATAGTTTTTACCTTTTACAGCGTGAAGCATAGTAAGGATATCTGGCTGACTTGTTCCACCGCTTACTGGAGACGCGGCAAGATCTATGCCATCTGCTCCGGCTTCAAGAGCAGCTAAATAACAAGCTACGCTAACTCCTGCGGTTTCATGAGTGTGAAGACGCAAATGCACAGAATCGCCAAGTAGTCTTCTAGCCATTTTTATAGTTTGATATACTTTTTCGGGACTGCTTGTACCGCTAGCATCTTTAAAACAAACGCTATGAAATTTGATATCCGAGTTTAAAATATCTCTCAAGCATTTCTCGTAAAATGCAGCGTCGTGAGCTCCTTCGCAGTTTGGCGGTAAATCCATCATAGTAACTACGACTTCATGTTTTAGACCGTGATGAACTATTCTTTCACCGCTATATTTAAGATTTTTTACATCATTTAACGCGTCGAAATTTCTAATGGTATTTGTGTTGTGTTTCGCAAATAATTTTGCGTGCAGATCTACTAACTCACGACTTCCTGTATCAAGAGTTACCGTATTTACGCCCCTTGATAGAGTTTGTAGATTTGCATCATTTCCTGCTGCTTGTCTAAATTTATCCATCATTAAGAACGCATCTTCATTTAGATAAAAATATAAACTTTGAAATCTAGCCCCACCGCCAAATTCAAAGTGGTTTATACCGGCTTCTTTTGCCGCGCTAACCGCGGGTAAAAAGTCATCCATCAAGACTCTAGCGCCAAAGACTGATTGAAAACCATCACGAAATGTGGTGTCCATCACATCTATAAATTTCTTTGCCATTTATTTTCCTTTTTACAATATTAGATATTAATTAAGCTTATTAATTAGCTGATAAACGCCGATAGCTATTATCGCGATCGGTGCGACATAACGAAGTGCAAAATACCAAATTTCAAACCAAGTTTTACTAATAAATCCTGAGAATAAGATATATAGCCCGTCGCGTTTTAAAATCCAACCGACAAAAATACTAAATGTTAATGCTCCAATCGGCATAAGCACATTTGAAGTCATAAAATCCAGCATGTCAAAAAACGGAACTGGTTTTTGAGTAGCAAAAATCTCTTTCGGAAGAGAAAATGAAGCAGATGTAGCTCCATAATATGATAATATACAACATATTCCAAGAATATAAACTAATACTCCTATAAAAGTTATTGACATTTTTCTAGATATATTAAATTTATTTATAAGATAAAGGGTAAATGGTTCAATCATAGAAACAGCTGAGGTTACGCCGGCAAAAAGTAAAGATATAAAAAATGCTATAGCTAAGACATTTCCCACAACTCCCATTTGTGCAAATAAAGATGTTAGCGAAACAAAAATAAGCCCGGCTCCTTCGCTGGCTGGCTGACCATCTTGTATAGGTATGAACGAGAATACAACAAGTCCCATCATTATACCGATTAAAATATTTATAGATACTATGGAGAAAGTTGATTTGATCAAATTCGTTCCATCCGGAAGGCTAGCAGCATATGTAGCAACAGTACCTACGCCCATAGACATAGAGAAAAAAGCAAGTCCTAAGGCTTGAAGTATGATACTAGGATTTAAAAGTTTGCTGAAATCTGGAATAAACAAGAACTGAACTGCGCTTACAAATCCTCCGCTTTGAAATATAGAGTATAAAAGTAGAAGTACAAGTAGTCCGAACAAAGATGGCATCATCCAAATATTTAGTCTTTCTATACCGCTTTTTATACCTTTTGATACTACATAAAAAACTAGTAAAAACACTAGCGTAAAACATATAAATACGCTTATAAAGTCATTTGTTATTAAATTACCAAACGCCGCGCCAGCCGCAGCCGTATCAGCTGGAAGAGTGCTAAAACTCATAAATATATATTTTAAAATCCATCCTATAACTATCATATAAAATGAAGCTATGAGCACAGCGGTTATCATAAAAAATCCAGCTAAACTCCACTGTTTTTTATGCTTTGGTGCTAGTTTGTAAAGAGAGCCTACTATATCTGTTTCACCGAGTTTTCCTATAGCAAGTTCTGCTAAAAAAACAACTACCGCTATACCAAGAGTTAGCAAAACATAAAGCAAGATAAATGCCGAACCGCCGTTATTGCCAACCATAGTAGGGAATTTCCAAGCATTTCCAAGTCCTACGGCGCTTCCTGCCATCGCAAGAACAAAGCCGATTTTAGAAAACTTTTCTATCATTTATAAAACCTTCTATTTAAATATGGTTAGTTTAACAAATTTTTTCTTTTAAATACTTTTACGGCGATAAAAAAATATTTTTTTTATCGATAATGTAACTTTTTGACAATCTTTTGATGCAAGGCTTATATTTAAACTCAAATAAGCTGGATATTTGCTTAAAATTTATTTAAATATAAGCAAATTTACAGCTCACGCCCAAACTCTAAGAGATTTTGGATAGAATTTATCTTTACTCGTTTATGGTTTTGTTTGAATTTGAGTTATTTAAATTTAAATTACTTGATTTATCAGAATTATCTAAATTTGAATTACCAAATATATATTTAGTATAGATATCGCTTACTGTTATGCTTTTATTGTTTTGTATATCAGTAAATAACTTATATCCTCCATTAGATAGTTTCTTTATCATCTCAACGCCAAGATCTTTTAAAGATATAAGTTCTATCTCTCCTGAACTATTTCTTATTTTAGCCGCACTTACGCTAAAGTCTAATTTAGTATTTAATTCTTCTTCGTTTAGTCTATTTATATTTAAGTTTAGTTCTATCCTTGCTTCAAATACTTTGCTTGTATCTTTATATAGTTTATCTACTACAAACTCTCTTCCACTATCAAATCTAAATAGCTGTGAGTTTGAGCTAAAGCTTCCTACTCTAAGTTTATCATTATCTCCTGCTAGATCTAAGAATAGTTCTGCTTTACCAAATTTAGTATTTATCAAATTTGAGTTAGCGTAGGAGTTTGGGTAGTAGTCTCGCGGAATTTCATTGTATTTATAATGATCTGAGGTCATAAAATATCCAGCTTCAGATGACGGATAATTTACATAATATATCTCCATTTAAAATACCATATGTTTGAGTTACCATAAAAAGTTCTAATACTTCTTCTTTTGCATATGTTTTGGTTCCATATTTTTGAAGTATATTTATATCGCTGTAATAAAAATCATAGTAATCTATAGTTTCTACTTCTCGCCCAAATCTATCGGTAAGTTTATTCGTAGATTTATCACTTATATTTTCTTTATTTATGTCATCTATTCTTAAATTTAGTTTTTTTGAAAATGTTTGGTTTACATCTATATAAAATACATTTGTCTATAGTGATCCGATATTCATCTTAAGTCATTTATCTATGTGTATATGGTAAATTTACTTACCCTATAATATTTATTAATATGCTCTGACATCAACAATTATGACGTTCATATTATCATCTACATACAATCTTAATTCATCTGCTTCAAAATAATTCGTAGTCCCTGATATATCTGATAATATTTTGTTTATCAAATTTGAATCTATGGATAAGTCTGGTTGCTATATAGGTTTATCACTGATATCCGTTTTATTCATATCTGCAAACATATTTACCTCATAACCCTAAAAAAATCTAGTCATACGATTATATTTAGAAAGAGTTTTATATTCAGTTTTTGTTTCGTCAAAAAAGTTTTGAATAAAAGGTGAAGATATCGTTATGCATCCTGATGTTTCTTTTGTAGCATTTTCGCCGCCGTCTGATGAACAATATTTTGAGTATTTCTACCAACTCTAGTATGATATAAGTCAAAATTGCAATCAGCTACTTGCTGAGCAATATAATCACAACCATAATTTTGCAATATGTTTTTAGACAAAAAAATTGTCGGATCGCCTTGGACTTTGTTATAAGCCAGATAAAATAACAATTGCCCACCATTATATATGCCTGTAAGTTCATCAGTATTTGAATCAAACACGAAATTACTAACATAAAATACTTTATAAGCACGAACTTTTGAGTATTGTTTAGCTTTTAAACCTTGTTTTGAGTGAGACTTTTGTAAATTACTCATAACTTCTTTTGTATTATTCGCTTTTTTAAAAGTAAAACTATCTGCTGAAAATAGGGCAGAAACTAAAAATATAACTCCTAAAATAAATTTATTCATATTTTTTTCTTTTGTAAAATATATTAATCCTATTGACTATATAATAAAAAACTTTATATTTAAGTCTCATATTAAGATAAATTTAAGTGAGTAGAAAGCGGTGTTTAGTATAAATTTAGATAGATAATTGATTATATCTATCTAAATATTTGAATATATAATTATAGTTTTATTTTAAGCAGTTTTTCGCCGACCATTTCTGGTACAAATAGATATTTTCCATCATAGAACATATCTGCTGGACCTTGCAAACCGTGTAGTTGTAGGATTTCATTTTTATCTTTTGATATTTTGTAGATGACTCCTTTTTTCGCGTCTTTCTAGTCGCTTAGGTATAAATTTGCGTTCTCATCGCTCACTAGACCATCAAACGTGCCTTTTAGCCCACCAACTGCTTTGATGTTTTTACCATCAAATTCGCCAAATATCGCTCCGTCAATTTTGATGGAAAATACGGGCTTTACGCTATTTACGTCAAAAACTTTTAGTTCGTCTATATCAAGAACGTAGAGTTTGCCGTCTTATATAAATAGACCTTTTGGCACATTTATATCTCTAATGAAAGCTTTTTGCAATATATTTCCATCATAATCCAGCTTTGAGATAAATCCGTCACCGTCTTTAGCAAGCGGCTCTATCTTTTCACCTACGTTTGGGACAAAAATATTACCGTCATAGACAAATACACTTTTTGGATGACTAAATCCTTCTATCTCTTTTATGATTTGTGGTTTTGCGTGCAAACTTAAGCCTATCAATGTTGTGCAACTGATTGCGATTAATGTTTTTCTCACTGTTTTTCCTTTTTAAATTTGATTAAATTTAAAAAGATTAAATAAGAAATTTGATATTATTTGTATAATTTTTATGGTAGATTATATAAGTTATTTGACTTTTTAAGTTCATTTGGAGTTAAGTTAAATTTCTTTTTAAACCTAGCTATAAACCAAGCAGGTGAGCTAAATCCACACTCTAAGCAGATCTGATTTATATTTTTATCGGAGTTTTTTATAAGATATAATGCTAGATCAAATCTTTTATTATCTATCCACTCTTTTGGGCTGATTTTAAACAGTGTTTTAAATTTCCTACTAAAACCACTCATATCCATTTTTTGCTTTTATATCGCTAAGAGTATAACTTTTTGAAGGTAGAAAAAGAATATCTCCATAGTTTATACCGTACTCTTTTTGCTTGTATAAACTATTTTTTACCGTTTTTTACAAAGATTACCGCATTTTTTCAAATTTGGCTTGGTATTTTAAATTTGTTATCTCAGAGCTGTGTATTAACAATAGCAGCTCATCATCGCCTATAAATTTATATTTATGCAGTAGATCATTTGGAAGTATCATATCAAATTTCTTCTATTTTTTTTATATTGTAGTGGAATTTGCACCGAATTTGGTGCAAAATCGTTTTAGTAGGCTAAATTTAGTATCTCTTCAAGTACGTCTTTTGTATAGATATCGGCTATACCAAAGGCTTTTGCGTGATGAAGCGCCGCAGTAGTGATGTCGCTCACGCTCATATCAAGTCCAAAATCTCTTAGTTTTGTAGGAGTTCCTATCTTTGCAAACCAAGTCTTTAAGGCTTCTATACCTTCATCCGCACTATTTTTACCAAAAATAACTTTTGCAAATCTACTAAATTGCGCTTCATTTTTATCTTTGTACCATTTCATCCAAGCAGGCATAACGACTGAAAGTCCGGCGCCGTGTGGAACGCCATAAAGTGCTGAAATAGAGTGCTCTATCATATGATTTGGATAAGAGTAACCACCGACGCCCACGTAAGTAGTGCCATTTAGTGCACAGGTCGCAGCCCATGCAAACTCGGCTCTAGCGTCATAGTTGTCTGGATCTGCTAGTAAAATTTCTGTTGTTTTGATGATAGTTGAGATGTTTGCTTCTACTAATTTACTGATGATCTCTGGATGATGAGTTGCGGTCAAATACCCTTCGATACTGTGAGCGATGATATCTGCAGCCGAATATACAAGGTAGTTTTTAGAGATTGATTTCATAAGTTCTGGATTTATGACTGAAACTTTTGGATTTACAAGGCTTGAAGTTATGGATATTTTTTCTTTTGTATCTTCGTTTGTTACAACGGCAAATGAGTTCATTTCGCTTCCAGTCGCCGCTAAAGTCATGATGTCAAATACCATGAGTGCATCTTTTATCGGTGCTTTTGCTAAAAATAGATCCCATACGTCGCCATCGTATTTTGCTCCGGCAGCTACGCTTTTTGCAGTGTCTAGCACAGAGCCGCCGCCTATGGCAAGCACGCTATCTACACCGTTTTTTCTAGCTAAATTTATAGCTTCATAAACTTTACTTAAAACCGGATTGCTTACGATGTCGCCTAGTTCGCTAAATTTGATACCGAATTTAGTTAAACTAGCGGTTACTTTATCGAAAAGTCCGTCTTTTTTCACTCTATCGCTGCCAAAAAGTATCAAAACATTTTTTGCGCCATACTCGTTCAAATACTCGCCAATACTATTTTCTTTACCTTTACCGAATTCTATTCTTGTCGGGTTGCAATATGAAAAATTTACCATTTTTCTCTCCTTGATCTGAATTTTTATTTTGATAATTATACTGTTTCTTTTGATTTTCGGATAGAAAAATATTCCATATTGATTGCCTGATTCTACAAGTTTATGCTATCTCTTAGAAAATTGCAGTGTGCTTTTGGAGACATTCCAAACATTCTTGCGTACTCTCTGCTAAATTGAGATGGGCTTTCATAGCCGACTTTAAAAGCGATTTGCGATGCTTCTAAATTTGTAGATATGAGAAGGTTTTTTGCTTCTTCTAAACGTATCTTTTTCTGAAATTGTAAAGGGCTTAATGAAGTTATTTTTTTGAAATTTTGATATAAAAGCGATTCGCTTATACCGATTTCTTTTGATAATTTTTTCATATTTATATTTTCATTAAAGCTGTTTTTTATAGCCATAATTGCTCTTGAAATTTGATTTGCCAGATTTCCTTCTAAAATATATTGTTTTAATAAATCTCCATTTTGCTTTAAAATAAGATATATAATCTCTTTTAAAATTAAATTCGATAGAAATTCCGCGTCATTTTTTGGCTTTTCTATCAGTTTAACAAATTTCGCAATAGCCTCTAAAAGTGTGTCGTCAAGGTCACTAAAGCATAATCCGTTTTTTATATTTTTTTTATTTTGGATCTTAAAATCACCAACTTCTTTTATAACCTCATATATACTTTCTGGCTTAAGTTTGATGACTAAAGAGATATATGGCTGATCTTTAGAGGCTTTTTCTATTTGAATTCTTGCTGGTATGTATGTAGTCGCAAGTAAGTATTTGTGGGGGTTGTAACTATAAAGATCATTTCCAAAACCTACTGCTTTTTGACCTTGAATTATCACGCAAATCGATGGCTCATATATAGTATTTAAAAATTCGGTAGGTTTTATGGCCGTATAAAAACTAAGCTGTTTTATATCGGTTTGTATTTCTCCATAGTTTGCTTTTGTTTTAAGTATTAGTTTTAAAATTTCATCTCTATAATCCATAAAACCTCCTGGTATAGAGTTATTTTACTACGTTTTTTCAAATTTTATATCCGTATGCTGTAAATATCTATCATTTTTTATATCCGTTGGTTAAAAATTTCTTGGTATTATTTTATAAATTTGATTTTTAAGGAGATAAAATGAAGTGTCCGGTCTGTGCAGATCAGAATCTTATGATGAGTGAGAGGCAAGGTGTGGAGATAGATTACTGTCCATCTTGTAGAGGAGTTTGGCTTGATCGCGGTGAGCTTGATAAAATTATAGAAAGAAGCGGCGCTGTAGAGCCAAAACAAAATGGTCAAATAGAGTATTTTGACAAACAAAATCATAAAGATGAATATAACAGCCATAGAGATAGCAGATATAGCGATAAATATTATCAAGACGGATATAGAAAAAAGAAAAAGGAGAGCTTTTTATCTGAGTTGTTTGATTTTTGATCGTACTTGATCAGTGATTTAAGGTTTGATCTATTTTGAGTTTCCAAAAAATATTACAAAAGCTCCAAGAAGTGCTAAAAATGAACCTAAAATATCCCATATATTAAAGCTCTCTTTTTCTACCAAAGCTAACCAAGCAAGAGAGCTTATGATATAAATTCCACCATAAATAGCGTAAATTCTTCCAGCGTGAGATATGTCTATTTTAGTTAAAGTATAAGCAAAAATCAGAAGTGAAATAACTCCGAGTGCAAGCCACCAATGGGTTTTATAATCTCTAAAATAGAGCCAAAAAGCAAAGCATCCAAGTATTTCAAAAAATGCCGCAATGAAAAATAGGGTAATATTTCGTATCATGATTGTGTTAGTAATGGTGCGATCAGCGAGACTCGAACTCGCACACCGTAGCGGCACTACCCCCTCAAGATAGCGTGTCTACCAATTCCACCATGATCGCAGTAGAGCAAAAGCCCCATTCGGGGCTAAAATTAACCTAAAAATGGGTTAGCGTAAAGTGCGATAAGAGCGATAACAAGTGCATAGATAACTTGCGCTTCGATCATCGCAAGAGCGATAAACATCGTAGTTAAAAGCTTTCCGCCAAGACCTGGGTTTCTAGCTGTTCCAAGGATAGTTGCTGCTGCAGTATGTCCCATACCGATAGCTCCACCAAGTGCCGCAACACCAAGACCGATGCCGGCTGCTACAACTGAAAATGCTTTGATTTGTTCGCCATCGGCACCAAAAGCAAAACTTGCTAAAGCTACTACAAGAAAAAGAACTTTTTTCATAAATGCTCCTAAAATTTTATGTTTAAGTTAGTTCGGATAAATTCCCTACTTAGAACTTAAAACGCGTAATTATATTTTAAATTTGCTTTGATTTGCTTTAAATTTAACATTTATGCTTGCTGCCATCTTTGCCATTCGCCGCTATCATCGATCTCGTTTGCCATTTTTTCATATTTTTGGTAGTAGAACTTCACAAATTCTAGCGTTTCTACATTTTTCGGTAGGTAAATTTCGCCTTCAAACTTAGCAAATTTAGCCAAAAACTCTCCTGCGTTAAGCTTGTTTGAATAATGCGTTGCTAGATTTATGTAGTTTTTCATAACTTCATTTTTAAAGTTTTGATAGCCGTTTTGAGTGAAGTCTATCTGCAGTTTTTTACCATCAAATTTTAAAACTCCGGATCTAAAAAGTAAGCTTAGATGGATGAGCCCCTCGCAATAATACGCCCTTGTTTCGGTGACTTTTTGCCACGCTATGAGTCCGACGCTTCTTTTGATAAGCTCGTGAAATACGGCCATTTTATAAGTATCGTCTTCATGTAAAAAGAAATTTATAAGTCCACCAGTAGTAGCTTTGTATTCTTCTATGAATTTAAACTCTCCACTTTTGTTCATAGCGCTTTCCGTGTCACTATCTATAAATAAAATATGTCCAAACTCATGTCCGATAGTTGAGATCTCATAGACTTTTTTCCAAATTTCAGGCTTTTTATACAAAATTTCTCTACCAAAATCCAAGAAATTTTTATCAAAAATTTCGCTTGCCAATTTCATAAAAGGCTTAGCCTTTGTGCTTTCATATACGAAATTTACAAAAGCAAATATCTTTTTGCCGCACTCACGGCTAACTATCTCATCATTTGGTACGACTTGCGCCGAAAAAAGACCGTTGAACTCAGCAGCGTAATACACCATAGGTCCTGATATATAAAGCTGGGTTTTATCTATGTTTGAATGTACTAAATTTACCATATTTTGGTTTTCTACGCCGGTTTTTGAGTAGATCTCGTCAAAGCTTTCTTTTATGCTATTTTTAAATTTAGTCTCATCGATACTTAGATCATCAACTAGTCTGATGTCCCATTCGAGCGCTACTGCGTGAGTATAAGCGTCTTCGTAATACTCTAAGGGATGACCGATCTGAATTTTGCCTTTAGTATCCATCCATGCACGCTCAGCATCTTGCCAGCTAGCTATCACAAGATCATTATCCGTTTGTAAAAATGCGTTTTTTAGCTTTGTTAAGTATATTACATAGCTTTCATCTTCTTTTATTTTGCTTAATTTTTCTAAATTTGCTAGACTAGTTTCAAAAGCGTCTTTTACGCTTTTCATCTCGTCTTTAAAAGACACTGCGTAAGGCACTAGCCTATAATTCTCACCGTTTTTTATAACTGCGCCATAAACCCTATCGCAGCGTGAATTATCCGGATTTATCTGATAAAGTTTGTTTTTGGTGATAAACTCGTTTGCTTTTGCGATACTTTCAAATTTGGTTTCAAATTCTCTGTTTGTAGTCTCTATGATGCTTTTTTGCCATGTTTTTTGCATTTTGCTTAGAGATACGCCGATGCGATGTACCGACTTAATAAGTTCTAGATAAAACGGCTCTAAAATGCCTTTTTCTTCTACCTCGTTTATCAAATTTAAGTGGCGATTTATATAAAACTCGCTTACAAAATCATACATTTTAGCTTTTATGATATCTATCTCTTCCTCGTTTTTACCACTGTTTTTAAGCTCGTTTATGATTCCTTCTTCTTTTAAATCTACGATCCGTCTCAAAACCGCTATTTTATTGACGCTAGAACTATCTAAAGAGCACAAATTTAGGGCTTTTGAAACTATCTCGTTGTCCATATTTTTATATAAATAGTTTAACTCATTTTTTTGTTTTTTTACCAGCTTATTTAAAGCTGCGAAATCATTCATTTTTATCCTTAATAAATATATTTTTGATAAATTTTATCACTAAATTGCTTAATATTTTTAAACAACTTACTAAATTTCAAATCTTAATGCTAAAATTCATGTTTATATAGTGCTAAAATCTTATTTAAAAAGTAGTGTTAAAATCATTTAAATTTAAACTAAAAAAAGGGGAAAAATGAAAAAAATATTGTTTGTGGTGGCGACTATATTTATGGCGCTGTTTTTAAATGCAAAGGAGAACGATATGAGAAATTTAAAAGATATATATCTAGCAGGAGGTTGCTTTTGGGGAACTCAAGCGTATTTTGATAAGATACGAGGAGTCATAAAAACCGATGTTGGATATGCAAATGGCAAGAGCGACAAGACTGATTACCACTCACTTCATTACTCAGGTCACGCAGAAACTGTTCATATAACATTTGATGAAAATATAGTAAGTTTGGCTGAGATTTTGGCTCATTATTTTAGGATAATAGATCCGTTTTCGGTAAATAAACAAGGAAATGACGTTGGTTCTCAGTATAGAACTGGAATTTATTATAATGATAGTAGCTTAAAAAACTCGATATCTGAATTTATAAAACACGAACAGACAAAATATGATAAAAAGATCGCAGTAGAAGTAGAACCGCTTAAGAATTATGTTTTAGCCGAAGATTATCATCAAAAATATTTAGATAAAAATCCAGGCGGTTACTGCCATGTAGATCTAAGCCTTGCAGACAAGCCGCTTTATAATGAAAGCAAATTTAAAGCGCCTTCAAAAGATGAACTTAAGGCAAAATTATCTGATTTACAGTACTCAGTAACTCAAGAAAAAGCTACGGAGCGACCTTATAGCAGCGAGTATGATAAATTCGATAAAAAAGGAATTTACGTAGATATCGTGAGCAAAAAACCACTTTTTAGTTCAAGCGATAAATTTGACGCAGGATGCGGCTGGCCGAGTTTTACGAAACCTATCACGACTGACGCGCTTGGATATAATCGCGATTTAAGCCATGGCATGGAAAGAGTAGAAGTCACTTCAAACCTTGCTAACAGTCATTTAGGTCACGTTTTTACCGACGGCCCAAAAGATAAAGGAGGGCTAAGATACTGCATAAACGGCGCTTCTTTGAAGTTTATACCGCTTGAAGATATGGAAAAGGAGGGCTATAAGGATTATATTATTTATGTTAAATAGTAATTTTTTTTAAATTTAAAATGTTATTAATAAATTTTAGATAAAATTCAGTCATTCAAAATTTGTTTGTAAAGGAAAAATAATGATGAAAGATATGGGCGAGCCACGTATAAAAATTGTCGCTATGCCTAGTGATACTAATCCGGCTGGAAATATATTTGGCGGGTGGATTTTGTCTCAAATCGACCTCGCCGGTTCAATCGCTGCTAGAGAGCTAGCTCCAACTAGAGTTGTAACTATATCTATGAAAGAAGTCATCTTTAAAGAACCTGTTTTCATAGGTGATATAGTAAGCTGCTATGCAAAAGTTGTTAGTGTTGGAAATACATCTATAACAACGGTCGTAAAAGTAGTTGTTCAGCGTTTAAATGATGGAGGCTTTGTAGAGTGCGTTCCTGTTACTACTGCTGAAGTAACGTACGTAAGCGTAGATGAGCAAGGTAATAAAAAACCTATTGATAGTGAATTAAAGCGACTTCATGGTTTTGTATGTTAAATTCGTATTTGGTCAGCAGTTTGCTGACCAAAATTTAATGAGTAGCTTCTTTGTTGGCTCCTATTCCGCTTTGCGCTCTGAAATACTGAGCTTCAAATCCGCTTCTATCGATCTTTGCTCTATATGAATTATCAAATTTAGATATCAAATACACAAGTATAAATGTTACTGGCATAGAAAAAATAGCCGGATCTTTATACGGAAATATAGCCTCTTCAAATCCGAAACTTTTTACCCAGATTCCAGGTCCTAAAATAGTTAGTCCGACTACGGTTAAAAGCCCTATAAGTCCGCCCCAAAATGCGCCTTTTGTAGTAAGATCTTTCCAATATATAGAGTAAAATAGTATAGGAAAATTTACGCTTGCGGCTATAGCAAAAGCAAGTCCTACCATAAATGCTACATTTTGACCTTGAAAAATTATACCAAGAAATATGGCAAATATTCCTATACCTATAGTTGCTATTTTTCCTATTTTTAACTCACTTTCCATAGATACTTTTCCATGTTTTATAACATTTGCATACAGGTCGTGTGCTATGGCGTTTGCTCCACTTATAGTTAGTCCTGAAACAACTGCAAGTATAGTTGCAAAAGCAACTGCACAAATAAAGCCGTAAAATGCATTTCCACCAAGGATTCTAGCTAATTCTATACTTATCATATTTGTTCCGCCCATAACATCTTTTCCTGTTAAAAATGCTATAGCTCCAAATCCTATTATAAATACTAAAACATAAAAATAGCTCATAAAAATTGTTGCCCAAAATGTACTTTTTCTAGCTTCTTTTGCAGAATTTACGGTAAAAAATCTCATCAAAATGTGCGGTAATCCTGCAGTTCCGAACATAAGAGCCATGCCAAGAGAAACAGCACTTACCCAGTCTGTTATAAATCCACCTGGATTTAATATGGCTTCGCCTTTTGGATGTACTTTTATAGCGTCGTTAAAATAAGTCGTAATATCAAAATTGCTTGCTTTTAGTACTAAAAACGCTAAAATACTAACTCCTATTAGAAGAAGCCCCGCTTTGATTATCTGCACCCAAGTAGTTGCGTGCATACCTCCAAAAAACACATATACTACCATAAGAAGTCCGACTATGACAACAGCGATATTATAATCTAGCCCAAAAAGCATTTTTATAAGTTCGCCTGCTCCAACCATCTGAGCTATTAGATAAAAACATAAACACACTAGAGCAGAGATAGCAGAAATAGCCCTAATAGGCCGTTGTTTTAATCTAAAAGCCGCTATATCCGTAAATGTGTATTTACCGAGATTTCTAAATTTTTCAGCTATCAAAAACAAAACTACAGGCCAGCCAGCTAGAAATCCTATAGCATATAAAAGTCCATCAAATCCATTTGTAAAAACAAGTGTCGAGATACCTAAAAACGATGCCGCGCTCATAAAATCTCCGGCCATCGCCATACCGTTGTTAAATCCCGAAATTCCTCCGCCTGCTGTGTAAAAGTTGCTTCCGGAAGCTTTTCTAGCTGAAAAGTATGTGATGATTAGTGTTGCAAATACAAATATCAAAAACAGAGTTATGGCTGTTAAATTTAGATCGCTTTTTTCTCCTGCTACTATCTCGGCCGCGTTAATGGAGCCGGCAAATATCGGTAAAAATAGTATTTTTTTCATTTATCGTCCTTTTTTAAAGTCCCATCTTCATTTATAAGTCCGGCTTTTTCTAAACGATCTATGGCTCCTGCAAATTCTCTATCTAAAAATGTGTTTGCGACGTATGTATAAAGCCCTGTTAAACTAACACATGTTACGATTATAAAAATGCCTATTATTATGGCAAGACTAACAGGATTTGAACCTATCTTGAGTCCTAAGAATTCAGGTGCAAGCCCTATGAGAAGCATTAAAGTGTAGTATAAAATTGCCACTACTGCAAATAAAAACCATGCGAAATGACTTCTTATTTCTACTAATATATTGAAGTTGGCTATTTCAGCTTTCATTTTATCTCCTTATTTAAAAATTAAGCATATTCTATCGTAATTATTAAATTTAGAGATATATTTTTTATCAAAATATGTTACAAATAGTAATAAATAATATATTAGTTACAAATAGTAACATAAATTTAATCTAATGTTGATTAAATTTATAGTTATAGAGGATTAAATTCTAAAAATATAAATAAATTTAGTAAAAATTTGAGATAAAGTATGAAATTGTAATATATGTTATTTTAGTTATATCATTATTGATACAACTAAAATAATTAGTAAAATTTAAAAGTATATAAGATAAAATAGTTTATTTTATCTCTTCCAAAATCTCATCATTGCTTTTTATAGCAATTCCTGAGCCGTGTATTATCGTAGGCATACAAGATGTGCATATATCGACAATTTCACCTTTATGAGTTGCTTGTATAAAAACTTTGTTTGGCTCTTCACTGTCATTTGCAAGACAGATATTGCAATAAACTTTTGATTTGTATTTCATTTTTTCTCCTTTTGTTTTATAGCATTTTAGCTAGTTTGTGTAAAAAAACGGTTGATTAAACTCAACTTTCTCCTATACTTTGTTTGATAAACTCGAAATCCTCTTTGCTATTGTTGTGAATAAATATAACTTCTATTATTCTTAGCATATTTTTTGTTATATTTTGTATCAAGGCAGTATCGTTCATGAGAGACGTTGCCATTTTATTCGTGATTTTTTTACCGCCTAGAAGCGTATCTAGGTTTATCTCATCTTTTTCATAGTCATAATATATCTGTTTGAGCTCTTTTAACTCTGTTTTTAAGCTGCTTCCATCATTTATATTTGCTATTTTATCCATAATTCTTAAACTTTTTAGCATTTTTATTCTTAATTTGTCATACTCGTTTTTGGCATCTATATTGTTTGAAGTCATAAATTTATATATATTTGGCTGAGAGTTTTTCATATCTTTTAGCGCTTCAGCTAGCATCAACGTTACGCGTCTTATATCCATAAATTTACTTACATCTTCTTTTTTAGCTTTTGAGCTTGCTGTTATAGCGAAGTCTATTATCTGACTGTAGATCTCTTTAAATCTGTTGTTATATAGCTCGTCAAAATTTATTTGTATAGGATTTTGGCGCATAGATATTACCTCTTCTGCGCTTAAATTTGAAGTTATATCGGATTTGCTTATACTTATGGATTTTGCTATGATCGAACTTGCGTTTGCATATAGGTGTTTCATCTCTTTTGTTAAAACTTCAAGTGCGCTATCGCTGAACTGCATTGAATCCGTATTTAGATAATACGCTCTATCTACTTTACTTCTTTTGTATTCAAATTTGATATATTTATTTAAAAATTTCTCCATCAAACCAGTTAATGGATAAAATATAAAAACTCCAGTAAGGTTAAAATAAGTATGAAAAATCGCAAGTTTCATCGTATAATCATCATTTCTTATGCCGATGACTTTTGCCGTTTCATCGGTGATAAATATGAAAAAGTTTATGAAAATCAGCGTGATTATAGCGCTTGTGACGTTAAATATCACGTGAGCTACCATCAGCTTTTTGCCTTCTTGATTTGCATTTATCGAGCCGATGATCGCCATAATCGTACTTCCTACGTTTGATCCTATAGCTATAGCGACCGCATTTTCATAGCTGATTTGATTTACGCCAAGAGCTGTTATAGCTATGGTAATAGTCGCTGTGGAACTTTGTAAGATCACGGTTACGCCAAGACCGATCAAAGTATAAACCAAAAGCCCACTTATACCTGTCATAGCGTATTTTGAGAGATCTATAGTTTCTTTGATGTTGTCAAATCCGGATTTCATGTAAGCGATACCTAAAAACAGAAGTCCTATACTAAGTAAAAAATATCCACAGCCTTTTAATTTTTCGGATTTATTAAATATAAATAAAACGCCTATTATGATAAGAGGCATAGCATATAATGCTATATCTACTTTCAATCCAAGTCCCGCAACTAGCCATGCTCCTACAACGGTACCTAAATTTGCTCCGTATATGATAGAGAGTCCTGAAGCAAGGCTTATAAGTCCGGCGCTTAAAAACGATATTGTTAAAACGCTAATCAAGCCGCTTGATTGCATAATGACAACCGTAATAAATCCAAATCCAAATCCGGAAATTCTGCTGCTAGTGGCCTTTTTAAGAAAATTCTCTATAGCGGTAAACATAGAAAAGCTACTTTCTAAAACCACCATGGCATATAAAAATATGCAGACTCCGCATATTATAACTAAAAAACTTTTGCTTATATACATAAGCACACATAGTATTGACACGAGTAGAAAAATTAATATTTTATTCAATGTTGAAACCTATTGATTTTGATTTTTTTTAAATAGTAAATGCGTAAAAAACATAACAAAAAACAGCTGGAAAAACAGTCCTATAAACGGTATCAAGCATAGCAGGTAAAATAAAATCGCGCTAAGAGCGAATCCTAAGCCAGCACCTTTTATCATAGTTATTTCAAACATTGTTTTATCCATACAGTTTGAAGCAACATCTATGAGCATAAATTTATAAAATAGATAAAAAAACGGTAAATTTATGATAAATAAATTCAAAAACGGAACAAATAAAAACGGTATACAAATTAGCAAAATAGCTATAAACTTTAAAAAAGTTATTATAGAAATTTTAATAACTCTAGAAGTTGTTACTTCAGAATCTATGTTTATGTTGTAGTATTTTTTATTTACATATTTAGTTACTATGGGTGTTAAAAATCCGGCTATAATTCCTGCTAATGCACTGCTTAAGATAATTACGAAAAATCCGCTAAATATATAAAATGATGATAAAATAAGTGCTTTTACGATGCTAAAAGATAGTATAGTTGCCACTATGCCATCTTTATCCAAAAATTCTCCGTTACTAGCTAAATTTTTTAACGCTATAAGTAGTTCGCTTCCGCCAAATATCATAAGCGAACTAAATACGATAACGGAAAATACCGTCGGCAAGAGCGATAATAGTATAAATTTTTTCTTAAAAAAATCGCCTATGCAAAGATTTATTATATTTATCATTTAACTTTGCTATACTCAATCTTAAGTTTTGCGTAAATTTCATCCATAGAGTTTATACCTGATTCTAAAATTTGGCTCATTACTTCGTTATCTTCTTTACCGTTCCAGTTTTTATTATAAGTTCCGGCTTTGTATCCGTGATCTTGTCTAAATTTATTTAGTACGTTTTTCCCCATATAAACTTCAAAAAGCCTACTTAAATTTACACCACATTTAAGCGATAGTCTAAAATAGTCTTTTAAAAGATCGAAAAAATTTATATCAAATCCGCTACATCTGTTTATAATAACTTCGATATCGTTTATGATCTCGTAGATATTGTACTCTTTTATGTTATAAGCTTCTTTGCAAAACTCGCTAAATCCGCTGCAAGAGCTTATATCGATAGCTAAAGTATGGATATCGCCGAGTTTATTTGTATGATAATTCTCAAGTCCTAAACTCATAATAAAATGCCAGATATCGACTATTTCGATAGTTACGTTTTCTAAATTTGGATCTTTGTTTATAGCTTTCCAGTGTTTCCATGCAAAGCTATCTACAAGTTCCGCGCATTCCATATAGATGCATCTTTTCCAGCTTATGAGTTTTCCGTCTTTTGTTATACCCGTTTCCCAGTTTGTACCGTTTGTTTCATCGTTTAGTTTTTGTTGCAAAAGAAGCATTTCTTCTATCGGCTTTATATATGTCATAAAATTTTCCTCTATTTTTTATAAATTATACAAAAAATATGACAATAAAGCAATATTACGCATATATGCTAAATCTCTCCATCTGTTTTAGCATCTCTTCAAATAGTTTATTTGCAGGATATAAGATATTTTTATCTAACACGTTGTTATCTGTGTTTTTAGTGATTATATTATCAAAAAGATCTAAAAGACTGCTGGATACCGCATTTTTTTGATTTTCACTTTTTACATTCGGAAGATCTTTTTTAAGTGAGTTTGCTAAGTTTGTTATAGTGTCATCTGAAAATGGTTCATTTTCTTTGATTTTTTTCATAAAATCTTCAAGTTTCGGCTTTAAATCCTCCATAGCTTGTGCGATTTCGGCTCTATCTTGTTCACTAAGACCGTTTGAGTTGAACTCAAATTTATATCCGTATTGATGAGAAAGAGTAAGCTCTTTTGAGCTGCTAGAACCGTCTTTTTGGCTTGAATAGTTTAATTTTTTATTATCGTATAACGATAAGTTTATACTATCTCCGGAGCTGGTTTTAAAGTTAAAAGCAAAATTATTATAAGATGCATTAGCGTAGTTTTGTGTTGTCATTTGAAAACTCCTTGAGCTCTAAATCGGTATAATCAAAAAATATTTAAGTGCTTTTGTGATAAAATATTTTTAAATTTGAAAAGATAAAAAATGGATGAAAATATATCTAAGTTTTTGGATAAAATACATATCTTGACTCTTGGAGTTATAAGCGATGGATTGCCTTATCTTTGTAGCTGTTTTTATGCTTATGATCCGGATTTAAACTCGTTTATAGTAGCTAGTAAATCAAGTTCAAAACATATACAAAGTATCAAAAATCAGCCAAATATAGCCATAAATATAGCATTAGATACAAAAATAGTCGGTAAAATAGAAGGAGTTCAAGCAAACGGAGTTATGAAACTTTTAGATGATGAACGACTAGAAAAACTATATTTTAAAAGATTTCCTTATGCAAAATTGCTAAACCCGGAACTTTATGTCATAAGAATTGATTATATCAAATATACGAATAACAGACTTGGATTTGGTAAAAAAATAGTTTGGCAAAGATATTAAAATAAACTAAAGCAAGATATTCATCGCATTTTCTACTACCATGTTAAGCTCTTTTTGTCTGATCGGTTTTAGTATAAAATCATAAGCTCCTAGCTTAAAAACCTCTTGTTTTTTGGTTTCGTCCGTGCTTATAACAACTACTGGTATCATAGAAAGATACTCTCTACTTTCTAAATTTATCAAAAATTCTATTCCGTTCATTACCGGCATAGATAAATCAAGTAAAATTAGCCCAGTATCAAATTTGCTTTCTAAGATATTTATCCCTTCAAGTCCGTTTTTTGCTTTTATGATTTGAGCTACTAAAGGATTGTTTTTTAGCATCAGTTCAAGCAGTTTTAGGCTTATTTCATCATCATCTACTACTAGAACATTAATCTTTTTCATATTTTCTCACTTGATATATGGTTTGATACGAGCTTCTAACTGAGTTTTATTGATAAGACTTGTGAGTATTTCATCAAATTTATCATCTAAACTCTCGTCTATTTCTACATTTGGATCGATAAAAATTATAGTTTTTGTATCAATTTTGTATTTTTGTCTTGAACTATTTATCCATGAATATATCAGGTTTGATTCAAAATTTGGTATTTTGTAATCCAATAAAACTAGTCTATAAGCTGAGTTTTGAAGATATTCTTTTAGCTCTTCAAAGCTGCAAACTACATCGACACTACTGCAAAATCCGTTTAAAACCGTGCTGAATATTTTATTTTCTATATTGCTTTTTTTAAACAGCAATACGTCTTTTAAATTTGCTATCTCCTCTTTGGCTTCAACTTTTTTATTTATAGGAGCTATTATTTTAGCTCGTAAATTTATCGCGTTTTGCGGTGTAAAATTATTTAAAATTTGTAATATTTCATTTTTAGAAGAGCGTTTTTGTATATAGTCGTCAAGATAGTTTTTTTCTACGTTAATTTGGTTTAAATTTGAAATAGTATTTACTATACCGATAATATGAGTATGTGGCAAGTTGTTTTGTTTTTCATGATGAATCATATTTTTAGCACATAAAATAGCGTTCATTTCATCTAGCACCATATCTAAAAATATAATATCATAATGGCTTATTTGCGTATACTCAATGACACTTTTTGCATCATTTACCACTTCTACTCTTTCGCAAAGCTCTTTTAAGATATGTTCTATGTCTTTGGTTTTATTTTCATTATTTGTTGCTAATAAAACGCTGATATTGTATTTGTGAGAGTATGCGTCGTTGGATTTTTGTCTTTTTTTATAATCTGCTTTTTCTAATGCTTTTTTTAATTTAGTTATAGATAGAGGCTCATTTATAAAGCTTATATTTCTATCTTCTACTAGGCTTGTTTGCATCTCTTTGGTATTTGCTAAAACCAGAACGAATGCATCTGTTTTTAGGCGTGCGTAGTTTTTAAATTTAGTAACCACTATATCTTCTTTGTTTAATTTTAAAAGCTCATTGCTATCATATACTATATTTGTTTCAATGCCTAAAAAATCAAAGTATTTTTCTAGATATTCGTCATATAAACTATCTTTTCTGGTTGTAAAAACAGTAACTGTTTTGCCCGCAAAATCCATAAAATAATTTTGATCCTTAGAGTCTGCGCCTTTAAATTTAATAACAAAACTAAACTCGCTTCCTTCTCCAAGTTCGCTTTTTACTTTGATAATCGAGTCCATCATTTTTATATATTCATTTGATATGCTAAGCCCGAGTCCGGTGCCGCCGTAAATTTTTGTTATGTCTTTATTTGCTTGAATGAAACTATCAAATATTTTTTCCAGCATATTTTTATCGATTCCGATTCCGTTGTCTTTTACGCTAAATTTAATTGTAGTTTTTCCATCTTCATTTTCATCTAATTTTGTTATATCTACTATGATTTGTCCATTTTGAGGAGTAAATTTAATCGCATTGCCGATAAGATTTATAAGTACTTGTTTTACTTTAAAATAATCGCCTTCTAAATGCTTGTTTAGCGATGGATCGATATAACATATAAATTCTATATCTTTTTCATACGCTTTTTGCGAGTAGAGTTCCACAGCGCTACTAAACTCTTTAATAGGCGAAAATACTTCATTGTCTAGCTCAACTTTACGGCTTTCTATCTTTGATATATCAAGTATATTATTTATAATTCTAAGTAAATTTTCACTGCTTTGTTCTATCACTCCTACAAGCTCTTTTTCTTGTTTTTTTAAATTTGAGTTTTTAAGTAGATCCGTAAAGCCTATTATCCCATTTAAAGGAGTTCTTATTTCATGAGATATGTTGGCTAAAAACGCAGATTTTGATCTGTTAGCATCGATTGCCGCTTGTTTTTGAGTTGTTATAAGCTCAAGCGCTTTTGCTATCATATCGTACGCTCTGCTTATACCGCTGTTTGTGCTTAGGTCTATATTTTTATTATCGGTTAGATTTGCTATTTGTTTTAGTATATTTTTGAGTTCAGATATATTTTTCTTTATGCTTGTTTTTGTGAGACATCCTATTATAAATAGTATTATATTTACAATCCAGATGAAAGCTCCTATGATAACATGATTGAAAAAAGATGATTTAAACTCTATTATCTCATAATCGATCTGATTTTTTAATATATCTTGTATCTCGTATGATATCGCTAACTCATCACTAACTGTATCAAAATAAGAAGCAAAATTCGCCTCTGCCGTGTTTGATGAGTTTCTTATGATCTGCGTTGCGTAATTTTCAAGTCTTGATATTAAATTTGCATATTCAATACTGTTATATATATCATCAATTATATTTTTTGCTTGAGATTCGGGAATATATTGATAATGAAATTTATCTCCTCTTATGAGACTTAGCCAAACTTTTACTTCGTTTGATTTAAAATCTCTATTTTGGATTAGAATTTGAGATACAAAATCTCTTTTTGTGCTTATTAAATTGCTATTTGCGTAAGCTAAAGTAAATGATGTTAAAAACGTTGTTAGATGAGGAGATAAAGTATGATCTTTAAGCATCATAAGTTCTTCTTCTATCGCTTTATTTATTATTTCAAAATATTCAAAAAATATCTCATCAAAGCTGATAGATAAAGAGTCTATTTTATCTCTTATCCGATTTATATCAAGAAGTCTATTTTTTATGATATTTGCGTTTTTATCGTTTGGTATATTTTCATATATTTTAAGAGTTTGTTTTATAAGCTCATCTGAATTTTTCCTCTGTTGTTCTATATTTTCACTATCAAAAATTCCTCCAGTAGCCATATATAGTACGCTCATACTTTTTTCTTGATTTAGCTCTTTTGATAGCTTTGTTAATGTTTGAGATATACCAAATTCATAGTTTAGTTGATTCAAATTTAAATAGGTTTTATATGAATTATATAGATAAAAACTAGATAAGAAAAATATGATAAGAAGCGGAATGGTGCTTATAAGCCTTAGTATATTTATGGTGCTAAAAAAGGTCTTCATAACATCTCTTTTTTTGTGATTTCATTTAATTTTTTAATAAAGTCTTTGTATTTGTTAAAATACTCGTTTATCTCTTCGTCGTTGCAAGATATTTGAATATTGATTAAAATGTTCAGAAAATCACTAAATTTTAGTTCATAAGCGTAATTTGCTAAATCTTTTACCGTTTTATTGATAATATCCATCTGGTTAAATAACTTTGCTTCGTATAATTTTTCATAAGAATGTTCGGCTTTTTTTATAAATTCATGCATAAGTTTTATAAATTTATCTTTTGATATATTTGAAAAAGAAAAAGTATCCCAAAACCATATCCTATCGACTTTATACTCTTTTGTTAGCTCTTCATCTATACTTTGGGCATTGGAATTTGAAAAGTTAAAAATAGAATCGGAGTTTAAGTTTTGAGAGTTAGTCGGATTTTTCTCATAAAGCATAGTTTTAGTTATGCTTACTCTATAGAAATATTCCGTTTTGTATTTCTGATATACTATTTCGACATCCATATAAGCATTTAGTATATCTCCGTTATAAAGTTTGAAAACCATGTTTTGTATATTGTATTCTGGGTTATTGCATATAAGGTCTATAAAATGTCTATTTTTATCATAAATAGAGATATGTTTTACAAAAAACTCCGATATATCGCTATGTGTTTTGAAAAATAGGGTTGGATCGCTAAATCCAAACATATTAAGCGTCTCTCTGCTTATAGCGATCATCTCGTAGTGCTGATTGTAAAGTATCATTTAAAATCCAGTTTATAATTTGCTTTTATATTTTAGCAAAGTATAATTTAAAAATATCTTATTTAAGGCTTTTTAATGGCTAGTATTTTATTTGCAACGGTTTTATTCGTTACTTTTTTTATATCGTCCCAGCTTGCTTTATGAATATTTTCAAAACTACCAAAATAGCTTAAAAGTTTTTTTATGCTTCCGTCAGATACGCCTAAATTCATAAGTTCGCTGCTTTGTAAATCCTGCTTTTTTCTGCTATTTTGGTGAAACGATATGGCAAATCTGTGAGCTTCATCGCGCAAACGTTGGAAAAATTGTAGTTTTTTATCGTTTGAGCTTAAGCTAAGTTTTCCAAATTCTGTATAAATTTTATCATTCGCGTTACCTTTGGCTCGGTGAGCTTTTGCATCTATTTTTTCTTTTGAAATAGCAATTATGTCAACATTTGCGCCACTGCTTTGTACTATATTTTTAGCAAGTTTTAAAAGTGCGTCTCCGCCATCTAAAACCCAAAGATCAGGAGGATTTAGTTTATCAAAACGTAAAGCTCGATTTGTAAGCATCTCATTCATCTGATCGTAATCGTTTGTACTATTTAGATGAATATGACGGTAATGCTCTTTTTTAAATTTATCCAGTTCCCATGAGATCATGCCACCAACAGGAGCTGTTCCAAATAGATGTGAGTTATCAAAACATTCGATTTTAATCGGTAAATTCGTTAGTTTAAAATACTCTTTTATCTCATTTAAGAACTCGTAACTATGTGTTTTTAAATGTTTTTCTATAAAAATATCGCAGTTTTTTAACGCGACTTCTAAGAGTGATTTTTTATCTCCTGCTTTTGGAGAGATGATATGAAATTTTTTAGAATGTCTTTTAGATAGTATTTGCGATACTAACTCCATATCTTCAAACTCACTGTATGTATAAATTTTTGTAGTATTTATAGGTAGATCATCTGGAAATGCTTCTAATATAACTTGTTTATAAATTCCTGATAGATCTAAGTTTATAGTATCTTTAGCCGGAGTTAAACTATGATTTGCAAATGATACTTTTCCATCTCTTATAGAAAATCTCACAGAGCATACGAAACCTTTTGCACAGCTTATGGCTATAGCTTCAAAATCTTCAAGTTTTGCGATATCTATCTGCACTTTTATGCTTATATCTTTTATGGTATTTATCTGATCTCTTAGTTTTGCTGCTTCTTCATAATTCTCCCGTTCGGCAAAGTTTTGCATTAAATTTGAAAGATTTTCTACCAAAAGTTCAGGATTTTTTAGTTTTTTTATGGCACTAGAGACGATTTTTGCATATTCTTCTTTTTTTATAGCCCCTATGCAAGGCGCGTGACATCTATTTATCTGATGAAAAAGACATGCTTTTTTATCCTTTAAGCATGATTTTTTCTGTACTAACTTAAACTCAAGATATAAAGCTTCTAGTATCTCTTTTGCTCCTTTAAAAAATGGTCCGAAATACTTTATATTTTTGCCTTTTATAACCTTTCTGGTTATCTCAAAACGAGGAAAATTGCTGCTCAAATCTACGTATATATACGGATAGGTTTTATCGTCTCTTAGTAAAATATTATATTTTGGTTTTAGTTGTTTTATAAATGAGTTTTCGAGTATTAAAGCGTCTGATTCGCTTGAAGTAGTTATCCATTCTATATGAACGGCTTCATTTATCATCTTTGCTATACGCGGACTTAGGCGAGAACTTGGACTCAAAGTTCCAGTAAAACTAAAATAACTTTTTACTCTGTTTTTTAATACTTTTGCTTTTCCTACGTATAACAGTTTTGAGTTTTTATCAAAGTATTGATAGACTCCTGGTTCATTCGGAAGAGTTTTTAGCTCATCTATTAGCATTTATGCTCACTCTTAATTTTTCAAAAAGTTCGTATATAACTCTATCTTTTGCTAAATTTAAAAACTCTCCGTCTGATCTCTCTAAAATTCTACTTTTGATTTCGGAAGCTTTTTTAAATTTAGATAATTTTGTTATAAATATTTTTACTTCATCTACGCGTTTTAAACTAGTATCCTCTTTAAAAATTATATATTTATTTAACAGAGTTTTTATCTGATTTATGATATTATCATTTTTTAGTTCTTGTAAAGCGAGTGGATGAGCAACTGCTATAAATAGCGTATTTTGTCTTTGATATGCGAATTTTATAAGTAAGCTTCTGCTTTTTCCAAGCATCAAAAGAGCCTCTTTGCATTCGCGAGCGGCTTTTAAATTTCCGTATAAAGGATTTTGCAAAATATGATTAATAATTTCAGAACTTTTCATTTGGCGATTTTAACATCTTTTTTATTAATTTTTCTTGTTGGTTGCGGATATAAGGACAATCCCAGATATAATATATCGCAAGAAACTACTTTAGAAAGTAAATAACCAAAGTTTCAACTCTTTTTAGATAGAATTGCGCAGTTTTACTATAAATACTATGTTTATGGTTTAATATTTAAATTTAGGTTGGTAAATAATGAAAAATGCAGATATATTGGTTCTAGACTTTGGATCACAATACACTCAACTTATCGCTAGAAGGCTTAGAGAGCAAGGCGTTTATGCTGAGCTTATGCCTTTTAATGTAAGCATCGAAGCTATAAAAGCAAAAAATCCAAAAGGTATTATTTTAAGCGGCGGACCAGCTAGCGTGTATGCAAAAGATGCGTATTTTTGCGATGAAGGCGTATTTACTTTAGGACTTCCGGTTCTTGGAATTTGTTATGGAATGCAGCTTTTAGCGCATAAAAATGGAGCAGACGTAGCTCCAGCAGGTCATAAAGAGTATGGGAAAGCAAATTTAAATATAGTTAAAAAGTGCGATTTTTTTAAAGGAGTTCCAGATACAAGTGTTGTGTGGATGAGTCATTCTGATAAAGTAAATGAACTTCCGCAAGGTTTTGAAGTATTAGCAAATTCGGAAAATAGCGAGTTTTGCGTATTTGCAAATTTAGATAAAAAACTCTATGCTTTGCAATTTCATCCAGAAGTTGCTCACTCTGAGTTCGGTGATAGTATGCTTAAAAATTTTGCTAAAATTTGTGGATGCGAAAGTACTTGGAATATGGGAAGTTTTGCAAAAAAAGAGGTTCAAGCTATCCGTGAAAAAGTAGGAAACGACAAGGTTTTATGCGCAGTAAGTGGCGGTGTCGATAGCTCTGTTGTAGCCGCGCTTTTAGCTCACGCGATACCGGATAATTTAATAGTAGTTTTTGTAGATAATGGTCTTCTTAGAACAAACGAAGCAAAGCAAGTTGAAGAGATGTTTAAGCTAAAATTAGGAGTAAATTTAATAAGCATAGATGCAAGCGAGCTATTTCTAAGTAGATTAAAAGGTGTAAGAGATCCTGAGAAAAAGCGTAAAATTATAGGTGAGACTTTTATAGAGGTGTTTGATAAAGAGGCAAAAAAACACTCTAATGTAAAATACCTTGCCCAGGGTACTTTATACACGGATGTTATAGAAAGCAGTGTTGCAGGATCTAGTAAAACTATAAAAAGCCATCATAATGTAGGCGGACTTCCTGAGTGGATGGAATTTGAACTAATCGAACCTTTAAGAGAAATTTTTAAAGATGAAGTAAGACGTCTTGGACTTGAGTTAGGACTTAGTAGAGATATAGTTTATCGTCATCCTTTTCCGGGTCCAGGGCTTGCTATACGCATTATGGGAGAGGTAAATACTTCTAGTTTGGAGCTTCTTAGAAAGGCTGATGTAATACTAAGAGAAGAGTTGAAAAGCAGCGGCTGGTACGATAAAACTTGGCAAGCATTTTGTGTACTTCTAAATGTAAATTCAGTCGGAGTTATGGGAGATAATAGAACATACGAAAACGCAGTTTGCTTAAGAGTGGTGGATGCAAGCGATGGCATGACGGCAAGTTTTTCTAGGCTTCCGTATGATCTGTTGGAAAATTGCAGCCGCCGCATTATAAATGAAGTCGATGGCATAAACCGCGTAGTTTATGATATCAGCTCAAAACCGCCAGCAACTATAGAGTGGGAATAGTTCTTAGTTTTGCAATGCCGACTCACCCATTTAAACCGGTTTTTGATAGCAGATCAAAAATACTCATTTTAGGCTCATTTCCATCGGTAAAGTCTCGGGAAATGGGCTTTTATTACGCTCATTCGCAAAATAGATTTTGGAAGGTTTTAATCGCGCTTTTTGGTTCTGAACATTTACGAAACGTTCAAGATAAAATAGACTTTTTGCTTAAACATCAAGTGGCGATTCACGACGCAGCTTATAGCTGTTCGGTAAAAGGCTCATCGGATAATTCTATATCGAGCGTTAAGCCGGCAAATTTGGATCTAATTTTTGAAAATGCAGATATAAAGGCTGTTTTTGCAAACGGAAATACGTCTTATGCGATTTGCAAAAAATTTTATGATTTTGAAGTGATAAAACTTCCTTCCACTAGCCCCGCAAATGCTAAGTTTAGTTTAGAAAAACTTGTAGATGAATGGAAAATTATATTAAAGTATCTGGAGTAAAATTATGATATATTTAGTGTCAAATACGCCATATAATCTTGATGAGGTGATAAATTTAAAAGTATGCGAGATAGTATTTTATAAATTTAATTTAAATTTAAATGATTTTGACGCGGCTGTTTTTACCAGTAAAAACGGTGTAAATGCACTTAAATTTAATAATATAAAATGTGAAAATTTAGATATATTTGCCATAAGCAATTCAACTGCGCAAGCTTGTAAAGAGTTTGGTTTTAAGAGGATTTTTGAAGGTTTTAATGCTCACGGAAACGAATTTGCCAAAGAGATTTACCCTTGTTTAAGAGGCAAAAAAGTACTTTATATAAGCGCAAAAGATACTGTTTCTGGTTTGAGTAGTTTTTTGCAAAGTAACGGCGTGGATATAAACACTTTGATAGCTTATGAAAATAGACTTTTAAAGTTAAATTTAAAAAAACCTGAAGACGGATCTATCATTATTTTCACAAGTCCAAAAAATGTAGAAGGATTTTTGAGCAATTTTAGCTGGAATGATAGCTATAAAGCTATTGCGATTGGTAAAACTACGGCTAAAGCGTTAGACTTCGTTACTGAAGCAATTATAAGCCCTACTCAGCAGATAAGCGAATGTGTAAATATTGCAAAAAGTTACAAAATATAAAAATATTCTTTGATTTTTAAGCTAAACTTTTATATAATTTTATAACCTGGATGGTTCGATAGCGTTTTTATGAGGGTCCAACACATTAGTATGGGCGGAAAAGTACGCAAATGGTGTGATGCGATCTCGTTTGTAGCCATTTTTAGCGAGAGATTGCGACCTAAAGTTTGAGTCTATCTGCAAGGTTGGCTTTTTATTAGGGCCGATTCTACTGCGTAACGGCCATTTGGGTTTTTATTTAAACTCTAGGAAAAATATGAATATTTTAATTATAGGAAGCGGTGGCAGAGAATACGCCATAGCGCTTAGATTAAAACAAGATGAAAATGTTAAAAATATATACTTTAGCCCCGGAAACGGCGCAACAACTAAAATCGGTCAAAATATAATCACAAAAGATTTTCATGAGTTGGCACAATTTGCTAAATCAAATAATATAGATTTAACTATAGTCGGACCTGAAAATGCTTTAAGCGCAGGAGTTGTTGATATATTTAAACAAAATGGTTTAAATATCTTTGGTCCTAGCAAAGCAGCAGCAATGCTTGAAAGCTCTAAAGCGTATATGAAAGAGTTTTTGGCTAAAAACTGTATAAGAACTGCTAAATTTATTAATACAGATAGTTATGACGAAGCTTCTAAATTTATAGATAGCTTAAGCAGCACGGTAGTTGTAAAAGCCGATGGATTATGCGCAGGGAAAGGCGTTATAATAGCTAAAAATCACGAAGAAGCTAAAAAAGCCGCACTAGATATGCTTAGCGGAGAAAGCTTTGGAGATGCCGGCAAACGCATTATCGTAGAAGAGTTTTTGGATGGTTTTGAGCTCTCGTTTTTTGCTATTTGTGATGGCGAAAATTTCGTATCTTTACCAGTAGCGCAGGATCACAAACGTCTTTTAGATAATGACAAAGGTCCAAATACGGGAGGAATGGGAGCTTATGCGCCAAGTCCTCTTGCAGACGCTAAGCTTATAAAACGTGTTGAAGATGAGATAGTGCATACGACTTTAAAAGGTATGCAAGAAGAAGGGGCACCGTTTTGCGGAGTTTTATTTGTAGGACTTATGATAGTAAATAATACTCCTTATGTTCTTGAGTTTAACGTAAGATTCGGTGATCCCGAATGCGAGGTTCTTATGCCTTTGATAGATGGGAATTTAAGCCAAATTCTACTAGACGCCGCAACAAAAAAATTAACAAACATAAGCCTAAAAAATAGTGTTGCTATAGCAGTTGTGCTAGCTAGTAAAAATTATCCGTATAGTTCAAGCCAAAAGGCTAAAATCATAGTAGAACATGTTCCAGACGGTACCCATATAGATTACGCCGGAGTAAGTAGTAATGGTGATGAACTTTACGCTGATGGCGGCAGGGTTTTAGTCGCTGTAGCAGTAGGGCAAGATATAAAAGAGGCTCATAAAAAAGCTTATGAACTTGTAAAGAATATTAAATTTGACGGTATGCAATACCGCAAAGATATAGCGTATCAGGCACTTAAATGAGTGAAAATTTATTAGATAAATTAGATAGAGAAAATATAGAAGTAGCAAGCATAAATAAAAGACTTTGGGCTTACTGCGTAGATGAAATTCTGATAAGTTTGTTGTTCATGTTAGCGTACTATAACGCGTTAGCTAAAGCTTCAGATGATATAGAGGCTCTCATGCTTATGATATCAAATATGGTTTTTCAGATTGCACTTTTAAGAGTTATTTATCAGACGTTTTTCATCTGGTACTATGGTGCGACCCCCGGAAAAATGATCTTTAAAATCATATGCATAGATACTGTTATGCTATCTAAGCCTAGTTTGCAGGCTAGTTTTTTAAGAGCTGTTGTAAGAGTGCTTAGCGAATGGCTGTTTTATTTAGGATTTGTGTGGGCTCTTAGCAATCAAGCTAGACAAACTTGGCACGATAAGTTGGCTAAAACAGTGGTTTGTAATGCTTATTAAGAAAATACTTTTATCTTTTTTGTTTGTTTCTTTTTTGTTTGCACGAGTGGAAAATATTGAATTTTTGGCTGATAGTGTTGAAAAAAACGGAAACATAGTTAATGCAAACGGCAACGTTCTTTTATATTCTCAAAATTATTTGGTTACTGCTGATAGAGCTATATATGATCAAAAAAGTGAAATTGTAGAGCTTTTTGGAAATGTAAATATGTTAAGAGGCGATAGCGAAACATCGCGTTCAAACTATGTGATGATAAATTTAAAAACAAATGATTTGAATTTTGACGGTAGTTTTGCTATGGATAAAAATAAAGAGATCTGGATACAAAGCGATGAAAGCTGTAGTACTGAAGAGACGTATTTTGCTTCTAAATCTATCGTATCTAGTTGCAATGTTCAAGATCCAGATTGGCATATAAATTTTAGCAGCGGTGAGTTAGATAAACAGAGCAAATTTATGCATCTTTATAATCCTGTTTTTTATATAAAAGATACGCCTGTTTTTTATATGCCGTATTTTGGATTTTCTACCGATAAAACTAGAAGAACAGGCTTTTTGTCGCCTCAAATAGCATACAGCAAGAGTAACGGAGTTATGTACTTACAACCGTTTTATATAGCTATAGCCGACGAGTGGGACTTGGAGTTTGATCCGCAAATAAGAACAAATAGAGGAAGCGGTATTTACTCTACATTTAGATTTGCAGATTCGCCTTATTCTGGTGGACTTATCAGAAGTGGTATATTTAATGAAAAAAATAGTTATAAAGAAAAAGAGAATTTAAAAAATAGAAATCATACGGGTTTTGAAGTTCAATATGATAGAGATAGATTGGTAAAATATCTAATAGACGGTGATTTTACTGAAGGTTTATGGCTTAGATATACAAAGTTAAATGATATAGATTATCTTAATTTACGCGGTAAAAAAAATGGAGATTATGATTCGCTTGTGCAGTCTAAATTAAATTATTTTATAACTACCGACGAAAATTATTTTGGTGCTTATGCAAAATACTATATAGACACTGCAAAAATCAGTTCGAAATACGGAAACGACGATACTCTTCAAGAGCTTCCAAAGTTACAGTATCACAATTTCACATCAACTTTTATAGTGCCGAATTTAATATATTCATTTGATGCTAAATATCATAATTATACAAGAAGTATCGGAACTAGAGCATCTCAATACGAGATAGATTTTCCAGTCGGTTTAAATTTTAATATTTTAGATGATTACGCAAACTTTTCAATAACGGAAAATATATATGCGACTCATATAGCATATAAAAATAATAGACTTTATGCAAATGGTGAGTTTATAGATGATAATTTTAATGACTACATAAACCATTACCATAAATTTCTTATAGAAACAGATTTAGCAAAAGCTTATAACAACTTCTATCATACCATAAATTTAAAACTTGATTATATAAAACCCGGTTATTCTAATGGAAATATAGAAAATAATTTACTAAAATACTATATGATAGATCAAAGTGGTAATAATATAAAATTAACCGATTCAAATTTATTTGAAGAAAATTTTGTGAGCGGACTTGACAAAAAATATAGCAAAGAAAGCACTACTGCTGATTTTGTACAGTTTTTTTATGGCTCTGATGGACAGAAATTTTTAAGACATAGTATAAAACAAGGATTTAATATAGACGACAGTGATTTTGAAAATTTAGAAAATAGGCTGAATTTATATTTTGGTAATTTTAATTTTGCAAATAAGATTGAGTATTCACACATAGATAATAGTTTGGCGAAAATTCAAAGCGGAACTAGCTACGCGAATTCACGTTTTAACGTCGCTTTGTGGCATACATACGATAAAAATAGCGACAATAAATTAATTTATGATAAAGAGAGTTATTTGAGTTCGTCTTTGAGTATAAATTTACCTAGAAATTATAGGTTTTTTGCGGGTTTTGACTATGACGTTCAAAGAAGTTATACGAAGATGTGGAGAACCGGTATCAATTACAAAAGAAAATGCTGGGATTATAGTCTTGTATATCAAGAAGATATAGAACCGAAAAATACCAGCGCCGGTTTAGAATCCAAAAAAAGTCAAGGGTTCTATCTGTATTTTAGTTTTTATCCATTAGGCGGGGTTGGATATGACTTTTCTATAGAGCAAAATAATGAGGCGAAACAGTGATAAGTCCAGATGATCTTAAATTTGAAAATGAGCTTGACGCCGCTGAAAAGCTACTTGATATACTGCCAAAAAACGAGCTTATAGACAATGATTTCGTTGTTGTTGGATCATCTTTAGATTCTGTTGTATTGACAGATAAAGTAGCTTCATCTTTGCAGTTGAGTTATGAGCTACTTTTTAGTGAACAAATTTTAGCACCAAATAATCCAGAATGCGAGATAGGAATGGTGAGCGAAACTGAAGAGATAGTCGTAAATGATGAGCTTATAAAAGCTTTTAATATATCTTTGGATTTTATATATGGAGAGGCTCATAGAAAATATGAAGAAAAAATATTAAAAAATGTGTATAGATATAGAAAAGGAAAGTTGTTAGGTGATTTAAAAGGAAAGAATATTTTGCTCATAGATGAGGGTTGCCAGACAGGTGCTACGGCTTTGGTATGTATAAAAACTCTTATAAATTTAGAAGCTAGATCCATTGTTTATGCTACACCTCTTATGCCTTTAAATATAGTGCCATATCTAAATACCTTAGTCGATAGTATATTTTGTGTTAAAAAGATAGCGAATTTTGTTGACGTGGATTTTTATTATAAAGATAAAATATCCCCCTCATCAGAAGCCATTATGTCTATTTTAGAAGATAGTCCGTATTACTTACCATTACAAAAATAAGGAGTTTTTATGCAGTGTTCAATAGAAGTAAATAATCAAATTGAAATTTTTGATCTTAATAAGGTTGCCAAACAAGCAGCCGGCGCAGTGTTAATGCGTGTAAAAAATACAGTTGTATTAGCCGCGGTTGCTAGAGAAGATGCTCAAGTAGAAGAGGATTTTTTACCTCTTACCGTGCAGTATATAGAAAAACAATACGCCGCTGGTAGAATACCAGGAGGATATGTCAAAAGAGAGACTAAACCAGGAGATTTTGAGACATTAACAAGCCGTATTATAGATAGAAGTTTAAGACCTTTATTCCCTAAAGGCTATGCATATCCGACTCAGATTGTCGTAATGGTTTTAAGTAGCGATCCAGAAGTGGATTTGCAAGTAGTGTCGCTAAATGCTGCGAGTGTAGCTTTATATCTTAGTGATATTCCGGTTAACAGTCCGGTTTGCGGTGTTAGGGTAGGGCATATAAACGGTAAATTTGTTATAAATCCAAGCAATTCAGAGCTAAAAAACTCTGCTCTTGATCTTTACGTGGCAGGCGTAAAAGATGAACTTCTTATGATAGAAATGAGAAGTTTACCCAATGAACAAAATGAAATTGTACCAGTCATCGCTATAGATCCTATGATGGATCCTAGTTTAAATGAAGGTTTCGTTTCAAGACAAAAAATGAATGAATTTAGTGAAGATCTTATGATAGATGCTATAAAATTAGCTACAGAAGCTATATTAAAAGGAAGCAACGCATATGAAGAGGCGTTTCGTAACTACAAAAAAGAGACTGCAAATTTAGAGTACAAGCCAGAGATAGAAAATGAAAATGTTGCGATATATATAAATGAATTTTACAAAGAAGATGTAAAAGCGGCTATAAATCAAATGGCTAAAAGCGAAAGAGCGAGTGAGCTTTCTAAAATAGCTAAACAAATAGCTCTTAGTGAAGTTGCTCAAAAAGAGGGCTGGGATGAAGCTCTTATCTCGAATATACTTGGAAAATATAAGAAAAAGTTAGTTAGAACAGGTATTATAAAAGATAAAAAAAGAGCCGACGGAAGAGGTCTAAAAGATGTTAGGCCGATCAGTATAGAGACGAATATTTTGCCAAATGCACATGGAAGTTGTCTATTTACCCGCGGTCAAACTCAAGCTCTTGTTGTAACTACTTTAGGTACCGATAATGATGCTCAAATGAGTGAGTACTTGACAGAAAAAAATGCAGTTGCCGATAAATTTATGTTTAATTATAATTTTCCTGGATTTAGCGTAGGCGAGGCAAGTCCTTTAAAGGCTCCTGGACGACGCGAGTTAGGACATGGAAATTTAGCAAAAAGAGCTCTTTATCCAAGTATAGATTTAAATAGTCCGTACTCGTTAAGAGTTGTTAGCGAAATTTTAGAAAGTAACGGTTCAAGTTCTATGGCTAGTGTATGTGGCGGCTCTTTGTCACTTAGAGCAGCAGGAGTCGAAACGATCAAGCTTGTAGCCGGAGTAGCGATGGGGCTTGTATTTGAAGGTGATGAGCACGCTGTTTTAACAGATATAATGGGGCTTGAAGACCACGATGGAGATATGGACTTCAAGGTCGCAGGCTCAAAAGACGGCATCACCGCTCTTCAGATGGATATCAAATTAGGCGGAATTAGTTTAGATGTATTAAAAGAAGCGCTATACCAAGCAAAAGAAGCTAGAGATCATATTTTAAATTTAATGGTTAAAGCAGATGAAGAAATAGTCGTGAATGAGGATGTTTTACCAAAGTTAGAGTTATTTAGCGTAGATCCTAGTAAAATAGTTGATATAATAGGACAGGCCGGAAAAACCATAAAAGAGATTATAGAAAAATTTGAAGTTAGCATAGATCTTGACAGAGATAAAGGCGAAGTAAAGATAGCCGGGGGAGAGAGACAAAAGGTAGAAGCTGCTAAAGATTATATTATACAAATTACGCAAAAAGAGCAGAGAAGCGGCGGTTTTAGGAACAAAAGAGAGTATAAAAACGTAACTCCTTTTAACATAGGTGATGAGTTTGAAGGCGAAATTAAAAAAATGGCTGCTTTTGGTGCATTTATATCTTTAAGAGATGGAGTTGACGGGCTTTTACATATTTCAAAAATAGTTTCACCTTTAAAAGAGGGTGATACGATAAAGGTAAAAGTTTCAGATATTAAAGGCGGAAAAATATCATTGGATCTTAATTAAATTTAATAACGGAGGTTTATCATGGAGATTAAAAAACTGTTCTTCCCTATAGGCGGCGGAGATAATTTTGAAGATAGATTATACGGTGCTTTGCTAGTTAGTAAAGCTTTAAAAACACACATAAGCTTTCTTGCTTCTCAGATGGATTTTAGTCTAGTGTGCAATCTTGAAATGGCTTTAAATAGAGGAAATATATTTAGCACTTTTAAAGATACCGTAATTTCGGAATTAGATGATGAGAAGAAGAGAAATTATGAGATATTTAGTTCTCTTTGCGATAAATTAGGTATAACTATCAGTGATAAACCTGTAGCAGGCGTACCAACTGCCGAGTTCCATACTAAAGAAGGCGTTAGAAGCAAAGTTGTAGAGTATGAAGCGAAGTTTTGCGATATGATAGTCGCTGCTTGTCCGCCAGAAGGAGAACCTACTGCTACTTTTGATTCTGCTGTTATAAAAAGTGGAAAAAATGCGATAGTAATCCCAAGAACTTTAACAGAGTTTAAAGCAGATAATATTTTAATCGGTTGGAATGGGACTTCTAGTATATCAAGAGCTATAACTCAGTCTATGTTTTTAGTAAAAAATTCAAAAAAAGTACATATTATAGTTACAAATAAGTATTTTCAAAATGAACAAACCATAGAAAAAGATATTTTAGAATATCTATCTTTTCATGGCATCAACGCTACTTTTGAAGTCGTAAAAACTACATCGGTTCCAGGAGAAGCACTTCTTCAAAATGCTTTAAATGGCAAATTCGATATGGTTATAGCAAGCAGTTATGGTGAAAATGGATTGAAAGAGATGTATCTTGGCGGAACAACTAAGTACTTCTTGCAAAATACTCCGATTCCTGTTTTTATGTAGTATTAAGAGCCTTATGGCTCTTATATCAAAAACTATCTTTTGGATCGTTTGAGTGACTATCCGTCCATTTTAATATAGTTCCGCCTAGTAGATGAAAATGCAAGTGCATAACTTCTTGTCCTCCATTTTCACCACAGTTTGTAACTAGTCTATAACCTGTCTTATCTACACCGATAGTAGCTGCAACTTCTTGAATAAATTTCGTCATTTCCTCCATAAGGCTAGGATCCATTACTTGAAAATTTTCATAGTGCTTCTTTGGTATGATAAGTATATGTACAGGCGCTTTAGGATTTATATCGTGGAATGCGAGAAATTTATCATTTTCAAGTACTTTATTTGATGGTATTTCACCGGCTACTATTTTTTCAAAAATGCAAGGCATTGCTATCTCCTAATTTAAATTTAAGCACAATTATATCTAATTATTTGTTAATTTATAGATGCTTTTATAGATAATTTAATCAATTTTAGGGTACAATGATAGCGAAATTTTAGACAAGGTAGGTAATTTGCAAGAGATAATTGATAAGATAGATCAAGCTTTGAGCCTTGACGAACTTGAAAAAATAAGAGTTGAACTTTTCGGAAAAAAAGGCATTATAACGAACGAATTTGCAAAGTTAAAAGATATTCCTTCGGATGAAAAAAAAGCTTTTGCCGAGAATTTAAATATCAAAAGAGATACTTTAACCGTTCATATAAATGATAAAAAATCTATTCTTGAAAAAGAATTTATAAAAGCTAAAATGCGAGCTAGCGCTGTAGATATTACGCTTTTTAACGAGCCGTTAAATACCGGTGCACTTCATCCTGTTATGGATACGATGGATAGGATAATTGAGTATTTTGTAGCGCAGAATTTTAGCATAGAAAGCGGACCTCTCATCGAGGATGATTTTCATAATTTTGAAGCTTTAAATCTCCCAAAATACCACCCAGCAAGAGATATGCAAGATACGTTTTATTTAAAAGATTTTAGACTTCTTCGCACTCACACAAGTCCTGTTCAAGTAAGAACCATGTTGAATAATAAACCGCCTATTCGTATGATAGCTCCGGGAGCTGTTTTTAGACGCGATTTAGATCTAACTCATACTCCTATGTTTCACCAAGTAGAAGGACTTGTTGTAGAAGATGAAGGGAGTGTCAGCTTTTCAAATTTAAAATATATTTTAGAAGATTTTTTAAGATATATGTTTGGAGAGGTAAAAGTTAGATTTAGACCTAGCTTTTTTCCATTTACAGAACCTAGCACAGAGGCTGATATTAGCTGTATATTTTGTGGAAGTAAAGGCTGTAGAGTATGCAAGCAGACTGGCTGGCTTGAGGTATTAGGAAGTGGCGTTGTAGATCCAAATGTATTTAAAGCCGTAGGATATAAAAATGTAAGCGGCTATGCGTTTGGTCTTGGAGTAGAGAGATTTGCTATGTTGCTTCATCAAATTCCAGATTTAAGAAGCCTATTTGAGGGTGATATCAGACTTTTGGAGCAGTTTAAATGATAATAAGTAAAAATTGGCTAAATGAGTGGGTCGATGTTTCCCATATCAGCACAGAAACAATATGTGATAAATTAAATTCTATAGGCTTAGAAGTTGATAGTTTAAAAAGTATTGCTGCTCCTAAAAAAGTGGTTGTAGGACAAGTTAGAACTTGCGTTGAACATGAAAATAGCGACCATTTGCATGTTTGCGAAGTAGATGTCGGTACTGAAGTGCTTCAGATAGTTTGTGGAGCAAAAAATGTAGCTTCAGGACAGTTTGTAGCTTGCGCTTTAGTGGGAGCTATCATGCCTAATGGACTTGAGATAAAATCTGCAAAATTAAGAGGAGTAGCAAGTTTTGGAATGCTGTGTTCTAGTAGCGAGCTTGGACTAGCTAAGATAAATGATGGCATAATAATCCTTGATGATAGTATCGGCGAGCTTATATTAGGTAAAGAGCTTAGAGAGTATCCTATATTTAACGATGATATTATAGAGATTGATCTTACGCCAAATAGAGGGGATTGTCTTAGTATAAACGGTGTAGCAAGAGACCTTAGCGTTGCTTTGGATATTCCTATGAGAGATAGAACTCCTAGAGAAGAAGAGGAGAAACTTCTTGGTATAGGTAGAATACTTAGCATACATTGCGACGAGAAGATCGACGGCTCATTTTTATATAGGGCTATTGAGCTTAAAAATAATTTTGAAATTAGCTTAAAAACAGATCTCAGATTGGCTTTAATAGATTGTTCTAAAACAAATTCTATACAAAAAGTTTTAGAGTATGTTACTCATGCGACTGGAGTTTTATTTAGAGTTTATGATTATCATAAGATAGCAAAAGATGATGAAGATAAGATAAATATTGATATAAAGATAGAAGCAAACGGATCTTACGGCGTTTATTCCGACGGAAAGTGTCTTGGTCAAGCCGGAATTTGGCAAACGGACGAAGCTAGACTTGATGAATGCTCAAGAGTAATAATAATCGAAGCAAGCTATACCGAGCCAGATGTGATAGCATCTGCCATAGGAGGCGATAAAAAGCAGCCAAAAGACGATGCTACTTATAGGTCTAGTAGGGGAAGCGAGCCAAAACTCAGCATAGGTATGGATCTTCTTTTTGATCTATTTTCTAAAAATAAAAAAATAGCTCCATATGCAGGAGCGCAGCAAATTTTACTTGAAAAAGAGCAGACCATAGTGAGTTTTAATTGTCCTGAAATTTGCAATATGATAGGTAGTGAAATTTCAAGAAATGATGTTATTAAGATACTTAAAAAGCTCGGTTTTGATATAACTTTTAATGTTGAACAAGAGCAAATTTATGCAAGAGTGCCATTTTATCGTCACGATATACGCAATACTCATGATATTTGTGAAGAAATAGTAAGGATAATAGGTATCGATAATATACCTTCAACTCCGTTGATATTTAGTGAAAAAAACAGAATAAATCCTACATTTGAAAGCTATAAACACTCTAAAGATCTACGTCATAAAGCTGCTATGGCTGGATTTTTTGAATGCGTACATTATATATTTGATAACGCCGAAGAGCTTGAGGCGCTTGGATTTAAACCAAGTCGCACTGAAATCTTAAATCCTATAAATAACGAATTAGCAGTCTTAAAACCTACTTTGATAAATCATCTTTTAAATTCATGCGAAAGAAATGTTAAAAATTCGAAAAGATCAGTAAGGCTTTTTGAATTTGGAGATGTATTTGATGAAACAGGTATTCAAGGTTCTAAATTTGGATTTATAGCTAGCGGTCTTATAAATGAGCCGACTCTTTTAAATGGTGCAAAACCAGCCGAAATCGACTTTTTTACTTTTGCAAATTTGATTCAAGATATAATCGGAAAAATAGAGCTAAAAAACGGTAAAAATATAGTTTTTTTAAGCGAATTCGAACAAGCATCTATATATAAAAATGGCAATTACATAGGCTATATAGGAAGATTAGATCTTAACTTAGAGCTAAAAAGAGATCTGCCTAAAACCTATGTTTGCGAACTTGATTTTGATAAGATCAAATTTAGTGCAAAAATGGCTAAAAATTACTCTAAATTTCCAAGTATAAGTAGGGATTTAAGTTTTATAGTTCCTAAAGATCTACCATATATCGAAATTAAAAATTGCATAGAAAACTTAAATATACTTACTTTAAAAGAGTTTTTACCTGTTGATTTGTATAGCGATGAGACTCTTGCTGACAAAGTTAGCTTAAGTGTTAAATTTACGTTTCAAGATATGCAAAAAACGCTTGAAGATGAAGAAATAGCAGATACAATAGATAAAATTTTAGCTGCTCTAAACGATAAGCTGGGCATAGGTTTAAGATGATAGTAGAAGCGTTAAATAATCCATTTGATGCTGAGTTTAATAAGGTTTCGAGCGATAAATCTATAAGCCATAGATGTGCTATATTTTCACTTCTTAGTGATAAAGTAAGCAAAATCAGTAATTATTTAGAAGCCGAAGATACTATGAACTCATTGAAAATTATAGAGAAACTCGGTGCTAAAGTGGAGTTTAAAAACGGAGTTTATCTCATTACTCCTCCAAAAAAGATTGTTTCCCCAAATGCTATTTTGGAATGCGGCAACTCGGGTACTGCTATGAGAATTTTTATGGGACTTTTAGCGGGATGCGATGGCTTTTTTGTCTTAAGCGGAGATAAATATTTGAATGAGCGTCCGATGAAAAGAGTAGCTTCTCCATTGATGCAAATAGGCGCAAAAATAGATGGTAGAGACTGCGCAAATAAAGCTCCATTAGCAATTAGGGGCGGAGAGCTTAATTATTTTGCATACAATAGTTCAGTTGCTTCAGCTCAAGTAAAAACCGCTCTTATTTTAGCCGGGCTTTGCTCGGCTGGTTGCAAATTTAAAGAGCCTGAACTAAGTAGAGATCATAGTGAGAGAATGCTTTTAGGAATGGGAGCTCAAATATCTCAAAGCGGGCTTGAAATAGAAGTTAAACCTCTAAAGGGAGCTTATTTAAAACCTCTTATTTTAGATGTGCCTAATGATCCTAGCTCATGCTTTTTTTACGCCGTAGCAGCGGCTATAATCCCCGGCTCGAAGATAATTATAAAAAATATTTTGCTTAATAAAACTCGCATAGAAGCGTACAAAGTACTAGAAAAAATGGGCGCCAAAATAACATGTACAAAAACTAGTAGCACATATGAAGATATAGGCGATATTTGTGTACAGTATTCAGAATTAAAATCCGTAGATGTAAATCAAAATATATCTTGGCTTATAGATGAAGCCCCCGCTCTTGCTATAGCTTTTGCATGTGCCAATGGAGTTAGCACATTAAAAAATGCAAAAGAGCTGCGTGTAAAAGAGTGTGATAGGATAGCCATAACCGTAGCTGCATTAAAAAAGTGCGGTATAGAAGCAGTTGAATTAGAAGATGGATTTAGCATTAAAGGCGGCAAACCAAACAGTGCTACCATAGATAGTCATGGGGATCATAGGATAGCTATGAGTTTTGCTATTTTAGGTTTAAAATGTGGTATGAATATAGAAAAAAGTGAGTTTATAGCAACGTCCTTTCCTAAATTTAGTTATTTTTTAAGAGAGTTGGGAGCTAGAGTTGAAGATTGAGTTAGCTAAAAGTTATGGATTTTGCTTCGGAGTAAAAAGAGCCATAAAAATAGCCGAAAATTCAAAAAATGCATCTACAATAGGTGAGCTTATACATAATAGCCTTGAGATTGATAGACTAAAAAATAATTTTAATGTTAAAACATTAAAAGATATAAGTGAGCTTAAAAATGAAAAAAAAGCTATTATAAGAACTCACGGTATAACAAAAGAAGGTTTGGCAAATTTAAAATCGCGCAACGTAGAGATTATAGATGCAACTTGTCCATTTGTTACAAAACCACAACAAATAGTAGAAAAAATGAGTAGCGAAGGATATGAGATAGTATTTTTTGGAGATATAAATCACCCAGAAGTTAAAGGTGTGATGAGTTACTCTAGTAAAAATGTTTATGTGATTTTAGATGAAAGTGAGCTTGAAACAGTTAAGCTTCCATCAAAAATAGCAGTAGTATCTCAAACTACCAAGAAAATAGAAAAATTTACTAAAATTGTAAGTTATTTAATGCAAAGAGTAAAAGAAGTAAGGGTTTTTAATACTATTTGTAATGCTACATTAGAAAATCAAGAAGCCGTAAGAGAACTTTCAAGTAGAGCCGATGTGATGGTAATCATAGGTGGAAAAAATTCATCAAATACAAAACAGCTGTATTTAATATCAAAAAATCTCTGTCCAGATAGTTATCTTATAGAAAGTGAAAATGAGCTTGAATTAAAGTGGTTTCAAAATAAAAAATTATGCGGTATCAGCGCAGGGGCCAGTACCCCTGAATGGGTGATACAAAATGTTATAAATAAACTAGAAAATTTAACTCATAAAGATAGCTAAGGTTCATATAGTTAATGTAATTCAAAGCTAAAATGAGATACAATCTGATACTTGTAGTCAATAGTGACACTAAGGAAAATCTATAGATAAAAGGACCAAGATGGCTGAGGTGAACAAGATTGTTCGTAATGACATGAGCGATAAAATTGATGTTGAGGAAGATTTTGCCGCTATGTTTGAGGAGTCTTTAAAGGCTGAAGAAAGTACTATTTGTGATGGTGTCATCGTTAATATAAAAGATGACGAGGTTTTTGTTGATGTTCGTAAAAAATCAGAAGGTGTGATGAATATATCTGAGATTACGGATGACAGTGGTAGTTTGCTATATAATATAGGCGATACAATCAAAGTTGCTATAACAGGTTCAAGAAATGGTAGACCTATAGTTTCTCATAAAAAAGCTCTTAGAAAAGAAAAAGTAAAAACTTTTATTGACAATTTTGATGAAAATGCTGAGAATATTTATGATATTAAAATAATCTCTAAAAACAAAGGCGGTTTCGTAGCTATAAGCGAAGATGGCATTGAATTTTTTATGCCAAAATCACAAAGTGGCTTTAGAGATTCAAATCAAGTTATGAATAAAACATTTAAGGCTAAGGTTTTAAAAGTAGATAAAAATGATCAAAGCATCATTGTATCTCGTAAAAAATTACTTGATGAAGATAGAAGAAAACGCAAAGAAGCTATAGCAAATATCATTGATAATACAGATATTATTGAAGGTACAATCAAAAAAATCACAACTTATGGTATGTTTGTTGATGTAGGCGGTATAGATGGTTTAGTTCATTATAGCGAAATCAGTTACAAAGGTCCGGTAAATCCAAACACTCTTTATAAAGAGGGTGATAAAGTTGACGTTAAGATTATAAAATACGATAACGATAAAAAACATCTTTCATTATCTATAAAAGCAGCTACTCCAGATCCTTGGGATGAGATAAAAGATGGTCTTGAAGTTGGTGACACTATAAAAGTTATAGTTAGCAATATCGAGCCTTATGGTGCTTTTGTTGATTTAGGAAATGATATCGAAGGATTTTTGCATATTAGTGAAATTTCTTGGGATAAAAATATAAAAAATCCAAAAGATTTTATAAAAGAAAATGAAGAGTTAGATGTTGAAGTTATTGAAATTGATGTAAATGAGAGAAGACTTAGAGTTAGTCTTAAAAATTTACTTCCAAAGCCGTTTGACGAGTTTAGTTCTAAATTTAAAGAAGGAGATATCGTAAAAGGTGTTGTTACGACTCTAACAAATTTTGGAGCATTCGTACGTGTTGGAGCTCTTGAAGGTCTATTGCATAATGAAGATTCATCTTGGGATAGAAATGATAAATGTAAAGATATACTAAAAACAGGCGATGAAATAGATGTTAAGATTATAAAAATAGATGATAAAAATCAAAAGATATCTCTTAGCCAAAAAGATTTAAAAGATAGCCCTGTAACGCAATATGCTAAAGTTCATTCGGTTGGAGATATCGTAACTGGTACTGTAAGGGATATTAAAGATTTTGGTATTTTTGTTAGCCTTGAGGGTAATGTTGATGCTCTTATAAGAAAAGAAGATATCGGTTCTCTTGATCCTCTTACACTAAAAGCCGGTGATAAAATAGAGGCTGCGATAGCTTTCATAGATGAGAAGAAAAATAGAATTAGATTGAGCGTAAAAAGACTTGCTAGACAAAAAGAGCGAGAAGTTTTAAACGAAATAAATGATGATGATAAAATGACGCTCGGCGATATTATAAAAGAGCAGTTAGCTTAATTCACCTATGAGATTAAATAGTCTCTTTATAGTATTTATTATACTTTTACTACTCGTTTTAAGCGGCGGAGCACTTCTTTGGAAATTTTCTCAAGTAGGAGCTCCTCATACGGCCGCTGTACAAAACATTAGTAATGATTTAGGTTATTCGTATAAAGAGGCTGGAAATTGGTTTGAAAAAATTGCCGCTTTTACAAAGAACGACTCTATTTTACCTACAAATTTAATGTTTATCGAAATAAACGATAATGCTAAATTTGATCAGTCACAAAAATATTTTGAACTTGTTATAGATAGATGTGATTTCTACTCTGTATTTTGTATAACTAGAGTTGCTAATGAGTTCAAAGTAAATTTAACCATAGTAAAAAAGGGTGACGATGCTATTATACATCTCAATACGGACGATAAAAAAGCAGCACAGGATATAGTTTCAAATTTAAAAAAATACAATATTCATTCTAAGATAAAGGAAGATTGAATTATGAAAACAGTTATAGTTTGCGATGCAATACATCCGGTTGGTTTTGAGCTATTAAATGCGCAGAGCGATTTGCGTGTAATTGATGCAGTAGATCTGCCTAAAGATAAACTTTTAGATATTTTACCTCAGGCCGATGTGGCAATCACTAGAAGTTCTACTGATTGCGGTGATAAATTTATCGCGGCTTGTAAGAATTTAAAAGCGCTTGTTAGGGCTGGAGTAGGCGTAGATAATGTAGATATAGACGGCTGTTCTAAAAAAGGGATTATCGTAATGAATGTCCCTACGGCAAACACTATAGCCGCAGTTGAAATGACTATGTGCCACTTATTAAATAGTGCAAGAAAATATATAAATTCAGTTAATGATTTGCAGCAAAACAGAACTTGGAAACGAGAAAAATGGTACGGAAATGAGCTCTACGGAAAGACTCTTGGCGTAATCGGATTTGGAAATATAGGCTCAAGAGTAGCTTTTAGAAGTCTTGCTTTTGGTATGAAAGTTATAGCTTATGATCCATATATCGATCCTAGTAAAGCTACTGATATGGGCGTTACTTATACTATGAATTTCGATGATATTTTAGCATGTGATTTTATTACTATCCATACTCCAAAAAATAAAGAAACAGTAGATATGATCGGTGACGAAGAGATCTCTAAAATGAAAAATGGAGTTCGTTTGATAAACTGTGCCAGGGGAGGACTGTATAACGAAGATTCGCTTTTAAAAGGTTTACAAAGCGGAAAGATATCTTACGCAGGGATTGATGTATTTGTTAAAGAACCTGCCATAAACCATCCTTTGCTTGATCTTGAAAATGTAAGTGCTACTCCTCATCTCGGTGCAAATACATACGAATCTCAAAAAAATATAGCGATTGCGGCAGCCGAACAAGCTATAAGCGCAGCTAAAGGAATTTGTTACCCAAATGCGCTAAATTTGCCTATCAAAACAGAAGATTTACCTCCTTTTGTTGCTCCTTATGTAGAGCTTATATCTAAAATGTCATACTTTGGAGCCCAGCTAAATAAAAAACCTATAAAAGCTATTAGGATAGAGGCCGAAGGATCTATCGCAGAGTATGCAAATTCAATGCTTACTTTTGCTATAGTTGGTTGCCTTAAAGAGACTTTGGGCGATACTATAAATTATGTAAATGCTAAATTTAAAGCCGAAGAAAAAGGCGTCGAAGTATCTGCAACTACTTTACCAGAAAGCGGATACAAAAACAAATTAACAGTTAAAATCATAACAGATAAAGATGCTACTGCCATAAGCGGAACTGTTTTTGGCGAGACTGAACAAAGAATAGTAAATGTTAATGGATTTAAGACTGATTTTAAGCCAAAAGGCAGAATGATAGTATTTAAAAATACAGATGTACCAGGCGTTATCAGCTCTATCAGCTCTATATTGGCCGAAGAGAAAATAAATATAGCAGACTTTAGGCTTGGTCGCGATGATAATGGTTTTGCTTTGGCGGTTATATTAGTCGACGATGATATTAAAAAAGATATTTTAGCAAAGCTAAATGCACTAGAAACTTGTGTTTGGGCTGAATACGCAGTATTATAATTTAAGGAGAATATATGGCTTCATATTCAATGGGTGATTTAAAAAAAGGTTTAAAGATAGAGTTAGACGGCGTTCCATATAAAATAGTTGAGTATCAACATGTAAAGCCTGGAAAAGGCGCCGCATTTGTTAGAGTAAAAATTAAGTCTTTTGTAAATGGAAAAGTTTTAGAAAAAACTTTTCATGCGGGGGATAAATGCGAATCTCCAAATTTAGTAGAAAAAGAGATGCAATACCTTTATGATGATGGAGAATTTTGTCAATTTATGGATGTTGAGAGCTATGAGCAAGTTGCTATATCTGATGAAGATATCGGCGAGGCAAAAAAATGGATGATAGATGGGATGATGGTTCAAATTTTATTTCATAACGGTAAAGCTATTGGTGTTGAAGTGCCTCAAGTAGTGGAGTTGAAAATTGTTGAAACTCAGCCAAACTTCAAAGGCGATACTCAAGGAAGTAATAAAAAACCAGCCACATTAGAGAGTGGTGCCGTAGTTCAGATACCGTTTCACGTATTAGAAGGCGAAGTTATTCGCGTTGATACCGTGCGAGGCGAGTATATAGAAAGAGCAAACAAATAGATTAAAAGCCCTATATTAGGGCTTTTAGTTTTTATATATTAAATTCTTTTTTTATAATTTCAGTTACTTCTCCAGCATCTGGAAATCTAGGTCTTGGAAAATCATGATTATTATAAATCACCTTTCCATCAACTTCAACTATAAAATCGCCTTTGTTGCCTATCTCTTTAGAAACTTCCACACCAGGAAAATTGTTTATTAGCTCATCTTCTAACCTAGAAGCTTTTGGACGGAAATTTCAAGAGTTACAGTAAAATATTTTTATTTGCATCACTTATCCTTTATGAAAATATTTTGTTATAATAGCATAATATGCATAAATATTTTATAATATTTAATATAATTTTTTGATATATATTTAATATAATAATAAATTATCATTATCAAAAAGGCTATTTAAATTTAAATAGCCTTTGAATTACAATTCAAAGGCTTTGTTATATTAGAGATTAAATTCTCTTATGATTGTAGCAGTTATCTCTCCATTGTCTGGAAATTTCGGTCTAGGGAAACTATTATAGTCATAAATTAGTTTTCCATCAGCTTCAACTTTAAAACCGCCTTTTTCGCCAACCTCTTTAGAAACTTTCGCACTAGGGAAATTCTTGTTTAATTCGTCTTCTACACTAGAAGCTTTTGTGAGAAAGTTAACTCAAGAGTTGCAGTAAAATATTTTTACTTCCATACTAAATCCTTTCATAAGATATCAAATATAATAGCACAATGCATAAAAATATTGTGTGATATTTGCTACAATTGGCTATAATTTTTTAATTCATATAAGGAGTATTAATGAAAGTAGCTGTTATGTTAGTAGATGGATTTGAAGAGATTGAGGCAACAACTATTATCGATGTGCTAAGAAGAGCAGGTATAGACGCCGTATTTGTTGGGCTAAATAGTGATACGGCTATCGGTGCTCATAATGTTAGTATGAAAGCCGATGTTGCTTTCGACGATATCAATTTTGATAATTTTGATATGATAGTTTTACCGGGCGGACTTCCTGGAGCCGAATATTTAGCTAAAAGTGAAAAACTTCAAAAAGTTTTAAAAGATTTTGATGAGAAGGATAAATTTATAGGAGCCATTTGCGCCGCGCCATGGGCTCTTAGTACCTCCAATGTTTTGGGAGATAGTTATACTTGCTATCCCGGTTTTGAAAAAGTAGTTGCAAAAGGCGGCTATGTATCAGATAAAAATGTTGTTATAGATGGGAATATCATTACTTCTAAAGGACCTGCTACTGCTATGGAATTTGCTTTAGAGTTAGTTAAAGTTTTACAAGGCAATGAAAAATATATAGAAGTAAAAGACGGACTTTTATTTTGATACGAATTTAAAAACTAAAAAGAAATTTTGTAGTTATATAAATTTGATTATCTAAATAAATTTTTAAAGCCAGACCTCATATGAAGTCTGGCAAAATCAGCTTTTAAGAGCTTATTTTTTATCTACAACGTTATAGTTGTATGGTTTTAAATTCTTATCATCTTCTATAAGATTAGAAGGTGGATTTCCGTTTATATAGTCATGCTCATAGTATCTATCGCCTGCTTTATGTCCGTTTAGATCTACTTTATAGCGTATCTCGCCCGGATTTAGTTTTTGCATATCTTCAAAACCGAGATTAGATGTTTTGAAGCCGGTTATACCGTTTTTAGCAGCGATTTGCACAAGCTGAGTTTGACCTTGTCTAGCCATATCCACAGATTGAAGAAGCATTCTCGAAGCCTCTCTTGGGTTATGGAATCCAGTAGAGTTCTCAGCGCCGACAAAGTCAGCTCTCATTTGAGATTTTCTATGAAGTTCTAGGACGTCTTTTAGTTCAGCAGAAATTTTACCTTCATCAGCCTTACCGTCTTTTTGGAATGCCGGCATAGCACTTAAAGCGTCTCTTAGATTTTTGATATCTGTTATAAGACTTACGATGCTGTATTCAGCTGTTCTAAGATCAAACGCTACAGAGTTTTGGATATCTTTTATCTGTGATTTTAGATAATCTTCACTTTGAGTATGGCAAGTTTTACAAGCCGCATTTATGTTTGCAAGCGGAGATGTAACATTGTGATTTGTCATTTTCTTAGAACCTTTTCTGATATAAGGCATATGACAATCAGCGCAGCTTACGCCGTTTGCGGCATGTACGCCGCCGCTATATAGCTCGTACTCTGGGTGTTGGATTTTTAGCATAGGAGCTTTTGTTATTTTATGAGGCCAGTCTTTATCAAATACACCGCGTACCGCTTCATAATGATCATCGAACATTTCAATTCTAAATGGAGTTCCTTTTTTCCAGTACGACCAAGGGTATATAAGCTCTATACCATCAACTTCGATCTGTGTAGGTTTATTTCCGTCTCTCCAAGAATCAAATTCGTCATAAGTTTTTTGTTTTCCGTTCCACCATGTTTTAGTAGCGTCTTTTGCTATGCTCTCACCCATTACTTTTACTTTTTCACCAGTAGGTTTAAAGTAATACTCGACGTGACATTGTGCACAAACTAGAGTTCTCATCTCTTCTCTAGTGGCTTTTACGCCTTGTTCTTTGTCTGCTTCATAACCTCTCATGATTAAAGAGTTTATAGCTGCTTGTCTAGTAAGTCTTAGGCTCATATCTTTTGGATTGTGACAATCAGCACATGTTAAGCCCATTCTTTTACCACCGTGAGGACCGCTGTGTTCAACAGAGTTTTCTTCCATACCATTTACTGCTGGAACGTTTTTTATCATAGTCCAGTATTTTGTAGAGTTAAATGCTATCCAGTCGCCTTTTGCAGCATTTTTGTATAGCCAAGGAGACCAGCCGCTATGACAGTTCATACATGCAGCAGGTTGTCCGCCAAATGCTGCAAATCCGTGTGCATTTAAAAAGTCTTTGTTGTTTCTTGCTGTGTCCATTTGGTCGACTTGAACCCAGAAGTGACCTCTTTCTTCATTTGCGTCTATAGAAAACGGATATCCGGCCCATAACATAGTAAGTTGTGGATAGCGTATAAGCTTAGAGTAAGCTAAGTTACCTCCGAACTCGGTACTAACAGGTTTTTCTGTTTCTACAGTTAAGTACATATCAAGATAATCTGGGAAGTTTTTACCCCAATGATCGAAAGTAGGGTTATTATCGCTAAGCTCTACAAATTCCTTAGAGGCTATGCCTCCTGTACCTTCATTTTGTTTTTTACTAATATCTTTATTTAGCATCAATACTGCTGCTATCGCTATGATAACAACAATAATTGCAAAATAGATAACACCTTTTTTATTCATATTTTCTCCTTTATTTTAAAATCCTCTTTTATGTCCGACACCGGTATGACATGATACGCAGCTTAGAGATCTGTCATTGTGTGGATTTGTTGTTGAGTTGATCACGTTAGATGCTATTTCTGTGTGGCACTCGATACAGTTATTTTGCACCATCATTTTACTGTTGTTGGTTGCGCTTAAATTTGTCGGTAACTCATCTAATTTAAATGTAAATGAGTAAGCATGGCTCAAACCGCTTTTGCCTTTTGCGATCCATTTATCTATGAAATTATGCGGTAAATGGCAGTCTACACAGCTTGCTCTTGGCTTGCCCGCGACTTTTTTAGAGTGTGGCGCATTTAGATAGTCGTTATATACGTCATTCATTATATGACAGTTATTACAGGATTTACTATCGTTGCTAAAGTATGAAGTACCTTTGGCGTTATAAAACGTATAAAAGCCTACGCCAAATAGGACAAATAGCAACACGATAAACACGCCAAAAAGATTTGTAAATGCTTTGCATTGTCTCAAATTCGATTCCCTCCTTTTTGTTTAATTTTTATTTGTTAATTATTTTATACAAATAAGTTTTAAAATTTATTTAATTTTATACTTAATATTAAATAATAATTTAAATTAGTGGCTAATATATGCAGAAAATAGTGATTATTAGGGAATTATAGATATTAAATTCGAATCTTAAATTTACAAATATTTTTTAAATTTTTAATATTTATCTATAAAATAGTATCACCAAAATCGGTGATACTAGATATATTGTTATAACTCTTTAATCATAGTTTCATAAGCTGCTTTTGTACCGGGCCTTACTTTTGTACATAAACTTACTACAATGATCGCCAAAGATGCAAATATAAATCCGGGAACTATCTCATAAATATCTAAATATGCAGATAAAAAGTTTTTATAAACTACTACTGTTATAGCTCCTACTATCATACCCGCTATAGCTCCTAGTCTAGTCATATTACTCCAAAACAGCGAGAATAGCATAACGCTTCCAAAACTAGCGCCAAATCCAGCCCAAGCGTAAGCTACTATAGATAATATGCTCGAGTTTTTATCTGTTGATATGATAAAAGCTACTAGAGCGACTATCAGTACTCCTACTCTTCCTAAGTTCATAACTGTTTTTGAAGACGCTGTTTTATTAAATATCCTTCTGTAAAAATCCTCGGCTATAGTAGAGCTAGATACCAAAAGCTGAGAACTTGCTGTACTCATAATCGCAGCCAAAATAGCTGAAAGAAGTATACCGCTTATCCAAGGATTAAAAAGCAGTTGACTCATCACGATAAATATTTTTTCAGGATCACTCAAACTAAGATTAAATTTATAAACGTAAGCTATTCCCACAACTCCTATAAGGCAAGCCCCAATCAGAGAAATAACCATCCAAGATATGCCTATAAAAGTAGCAGTGGGTATATCTTTGACAGATCTTATAGACATAAAACGTACTAATATATGAGGCTGTCCAAAATACCCAAGTCCCCAAGCAAGAGTTGATATCAGTCCAAGAACGCCTATGCCTTCATTCATTAAAAGTGCCCCCGGTTTTATATTTTCTATTATATTAATAGCTTCACCAAAACCGCCTATATGATAGATCATAGCTATGGGGACTATGATCAGAGCCGACATCATAAGCAGACCTTGCACAAGATCTGTCCAACAAACAGCTTTATATCCACCTAAAAATGTGTATATAACTATGATTAGAGTACCTGTTGTCAAAGCATTTTCGTATGCAAAACCGAATGTTGTTTCAAAAAGCTTAGCTCCTCCGACTAATCCTGCCGATACGTAAAATGTAAAGAATATCAAAATGACGATAGCACAAAGTATCCTTAAAATATGAGATTTATCATCAAATCTCGTTTCAAAATAATCAGGTATAGTGATAGAATTTGCTACTACGCTAGTATAAATTCTAAGCCTTTTTGCTACAAATTTCCAATTTAAAAATGCGCCTACAGTAAGACCTATAGCTATATAGCTTTGTGAAAATCCGCTTACGTACAAAGCTCCAGGAAGCCCCATGAGCAGCCATCCGCTCATATCAGAAGCTCCTGAAGATAGGGCAGATACTGCAGGCCCCATGCTTCTTCCACCTAAAAAGTAGTCTTCTGTGCTTTTATTTTGTTTGAAAAAATAAAATCCTATAAACAACATCAAAGCTGAGTATGCTACAAATGTTACTGCTATTTCTATACTAAAATTTACTGATTCCATGTCTTATCCTTTCATATGTTGTAAAGCTCTTGCGCCTAAATTTCCATATCTGTGATACGAGATACTCAAAGATTTTTCATTGTGGTAGTAAAGCAGCTCAAATCTACCGTTTGATAGAGGTTTGGCATTTGCTATTATCTTTGCATTTTTAGCGGCTTTTTGGTAAACAATATCATTTTTAGATGCTTTACTCAGATATCTTATTCTATCAAATTCATGTATTTTCTTAGAAAAATCTACAATATCTTCTTGTTTTAAATTTAAAGCGATCCCTAAAGCGTCTGCTATTTTTAATACTATTTGTATATTACTATTTTCTTCAAAACTTATATATAAAGGTATTTCTAAAATTTCGTGAGCTATAATGATCGCAAAAATATCTCTTAAACTATCGTCTTTGCTGATTCTGTATCCTGTATTTTTTACTTTTGTGTATGAAAATATATTATCTTCGCCGGTTATATTTACATAGTCTTTTTTGGTTTTAAACTCATTTTCATTATGATAAGCATAGCTTTTAGCTATAAAAGATAGCTCTTTTAAACTTTTCAAAATGTTTGATTCATAACCTTGTATATCTAGTTTTTCTAACTTATCTGATATATCGCACGGTTTTAAATTTATATCGCATCCATCTTCTGTGATATCGGTAAATTGCGTGATATAATTGTATATTCCGACTTTTCTACCAAATCCTATGGCAGACTTTTTAATTCCTCCAAAAGGTTGACGAAGTACGATAGCTCCTGTTGTTGGCTTATTTATATAGATATTTCCAGCTTCTATATTTTGATGAAATACCTCCCACTCTCTTTCATCTAAACTTTCAAATCCGGCCGTAAGTCCATATCCGGTGCTATTTGCTAAGTGCAGGGCATGATTTAGATCTTTTGCGCACATAACCGTTAAAATCGGTGCAAAAAGCTCCGTCATATGCGTAAAATCTCCCTCTTTTGTTCCATATTTTATCGCAGGAGTCATAAAATGCGGATTATCATTTATAAATTGCGGTTTTAATGCCCATTGCTCATAAGATTTTAGCTCATTGATCGCTTTTATCAGTTTTGTGCTTGGTTTGCTAGCTAATGCTGCAAGTTTGTTTTTAAGCTCAAAAGGACTTCCTATTTGTAAAGATGAAGCTGCTTCTACTAAAGATTTTTTAAAATTATTATCGTTATAGACCTCTTCTTCTAGTATCAAAAGTGAAGTTGCGGAGCATTTTTGACCTGAATTTGAAAAAGCCGAATGGATTACGTTTTTTATCGCTTGATCTTTATCTGCCATTTTACTAACTATTGTAGCATTTTTTCCGCCGGTTTCTGCACTTAGCATCAAGCAAGGATTTGCTTCTAGTATAGTTTTCGCCGTATCTTCCGAACCTGTTAGTATAGTAAATTTTATGCTATCGTTTGTTAGTAAATGTTCTGATATCAGTGCTCCTTGCGCAGGTAAAAATATAAGCGCGTCTTTAGGAACTCCAGCCTCCCAAAAGTATTCGCATATTTTATATCCGGTTATGGCTGAAAGACTTGATGGTTTATAAATAACTCTATTTCCTGCTGCAAGAGGAGCTGCTATAGTTCCGGTCGTTATGCCTATAGGGAAATTCCACGGAGCTATAACTACGCCTACGCCTTTTGGTGTAAATTTAATATTTTGATATTCATTTTTTAGCTTTTTTAAAGAGTGTGGATAAAACTCTAAAAAGTCTATAGCTTCGCTTACTTCGGGATCTAGCTCTAAAAATGTTTTGCCTACTTCTAGAGCGGCTATTCCTATAAGATCTCCTCTTTTTTGTCTAAAAATTTCAGCTGCTTTTGATAGTATTTTATAAATTTCATCATGACTTAAATCGCTGTAATTCGACTCATTTGCTGTTTTTAATGCTCTATTTATCTGATCTATATTTGCTAAATGCACGGTTCCTATTTTTCTGTTAAGAAGTTTATCGAAAACTTTATAAGAGTCCATATCATCGGTTTTTAGGATATCTTTTGCTACTGGGTAGATTTCTAAATTTTGCATATTTTCAAATTTAGATTTTATATCTTGTGCCCATTTTCTATTTTTAGCTAAGATAAAATCAGTATCTGGCTCGTTTTCAAACTCATCATATGAACCGTTTGTGTGCGAATTAACGCTTCTATCTTGAGTTCTGCGTGCAGAGTTGTCTATATTTGAAATATTATCTATAGATTTTAAGAATAACTCTTTTTGGGTATTCCACTCGCGGCTTCCTACTTCGAGATTGAAAAAATATCGCATAAAATTATCCGTACTACTGTTTTCATCAAGTCTTCTTACTAGATACGCGACTGCGTTATTAAAATGTTCTTCGCTGCAAACAGGAGCATAAAGTATGATATCATGCAGTTTTGATAGTTCATATGAACATTGGATACTCATACCTTCTAACATCTCAAAGCTAAATGACTCAGTCGCGCCGGCTTCTTTTATTTTGATATAAGCGTGAGCTATCTCAAAGATATTGTGACTAGCGATACCGATATTTATAAATTTGTAATTATCTTTACTTAATACGAAATCAAGCATTTTTTTGTAATTTGAATCCGTATCTATTTTTCTATCAAATGTCGGCAAAGCCCATCCTTTTTGAGAAGATATTGCTTCTTCACTCTGTTTATTTGCACCTTTTACAAGGCGAATTTTTATCGGTGCAAATCCTTTTAAAACGCGCTCTTTAGAGAATTCAAATAATCGTTGTAAGTAGTGATATGAATCTGGAATATAAGCTTGCAATACGATTCCTGCTTTTATATTAAATTTAGAAATACTATCCATAAAAGCTTCTACCGTAAGTTCTAAATCCCTGTATTCTTCCATATCGAGATTTATAAATTTAGAAATTCCGCTTATTTTTTCTTCTTCTAAAGCCAGTTGATAGAGCCTATCTAATCTTTTTACTATCTCTTTTTTAGAGTACTCAAAGTCTATAATGTTTATTTGAGAAAATATAGTAGTTATTTTGATGGAGATATATGTTATATACTTTGATTTTATCGCCTCTTCGTACTTTTGTATTCGGTATAAACTTTCTGCTTCGCTAAGGACTTCTTCCCCAATTAGGTTTATATTTAATGTTATATTATCTTCATTTCTTAGTTTTATATGCTTTTTTAAACTATTTTCGTTGGCATCTAAAACCATATCTTTTGTTTCATTTCTTAAATGAGATATAAAAAACGGAACGCTGATATCAGGCATAAATTTGCCTAAATTTAAAAAAGCTAAAAGCAGAAATCTTTCATAAGAAGTGAAAAAATCCGCTATACCGTATTTGTTTAGCGTGTATTGTATGAGTTCAAAACTGGATTTTTTATCTTTGCATCTAAATGAGCGGTCTAAAAGCTCTATTAACATTACTTTGTTTTGTGGATTTAGCAGAAGTTTTTTCATTTTTTGATGAAAAACTTTTTCGTGCCTAGAGATATTTTGCACAATTTTATTTTGTAGCTCACTTGCCAACTCTATGGTTTTGTTTATCATATTTCCCCCTATATTTTTTTAAGGTATCAATATAAATAATACAAAAAAATATAATAATAAGTAATATTAAATTTAATATTTGAATAAATTTATAAAAATATATGTGTAAATTTGTAACAATATGTGATAAATTTAAAATATATCTTATTTTTTTTGTATAAATTTTATAATATTGCTTTTTATAAGTAATGTATAAATGAAAGTTATTATATAAATATTATTAATATAAAAAGTATAATTTTATATTGCTTTGTAACAAATTTTTACAAATTTTGAAAATATTTACGAAAAGTTTAGATTTACTATAGCTTTTTATGGTTAATTTAGGTATTATTATATCAACCGAATTTATACGGAATAAATAGCAGTAAGGAATAGTAGTTGTGATTAACATTTATGTTGGTAATCTGTCATATCGAATGACAGAGTCTGAGCTTAGAGAAGTTTTTAGTAGTTTTGGTGAAGTTACACGCGCAAAAATTGTAAAAGATAAAGAAACAAATCGTTCTAAAGGTTTTGGATTTGTCGAAATGAGTAGTGATGAACAAGCAAAAAAAGCTATTGAAGGAACCAATGGCAAAGAAGTTGGCGGTAGAGCACTTAGAGTAAATGAGGCTAGACCAAGAGATTAATCTCAAACGGGCTTGTTTCAAGCCCTTTTTTTCTACAAAATTTAATACGAGTAAGCTTTATTTTAGTACTTATATGATACAATTTATCAAATAAGGAAAACTAATGAGCGATTTCACACATTTACATTTACATACCGAATATTCATTGTTAGACGGTGCAAACAAGATAAAAGTTTTAGCCAAAAGATTAAAAGAGCTAAATATAAAATCATGCGCTATAACCGATCACGGAAATATGTATGGGGCGCTTGATTTTTATAAAACTATGAAAGCCGAGGGTATAAAACCTATCATAGGACTTGAAGCTTATATACATAATCACGAAGATATAAGCAACAAAGAGAGTAGGCAGAGATTTCACCTTTGTCTATTTGCTAAAAATGAGGTAGGATATCAAAATCTTATGTATCTTAGCTCAATGTCGTATATAAAAGGATATTACTACTATCCAAGAATCAACAAAAAACTTTTAAGAGAACATAGCGAAGGTTTAGTATGCAGCTCTGCATGCCTTGCTGGAGAAGTAAATTTCCATTTAAATTTGAGTGATAGAAATTTAAAAAGAGGAGCCGGCGGATATGAATCTGCCAAAAGAGTTGCTTTGGAATATAAAGATATATTTGGCGATGATTTTTATCTTGAGATTATGAGACACGGTATAGGTGATCAACAACGAATAGATGATGATATAATCAGGCTTTCTATGGAAACCGGTATAAAACTAATAGCTACAAACGATGCCCATTATACCACAAAAGATAGTGCAGTGGCTCAAAAGATATTTGTATATATCTCAGCAAATAAAAATTTCGATGATAAAGTACGAGAACAAGTTCTAAGCGAGTTTTATGCCAAATCGGCTGATGAGATGAGCGCTATTTTTGCCGATATGCCAGAAGTTATAGAAAATACAAACGAGATAGTAGAAAAGTGCAATTTAGAAATAAAATTAGGAGACGCTACTCCACCAAATTTTAAATTTACTCAAGAATATGCAAAAGAGCGCGGTATAATCCTGCCTCATCCGCAAAATGAATATGATTTAGAAAATGATAGTTTTTTGTTTGAGTATGAGTGCAAACAAGGACTTGAAAAAAGACTCGAGTTTATCGATCCGTCTAAGCATCAAATTTATAAAGATAGATTAGATCTTGAGATAAATACGATAAATAATATGAAATTTCCGGGCTATATGCTTATAGTGGCCGACTTCATAAACGAAGCAAAAAGACGAGGAATTCCAGTAGGTCCTGGGCGTGGAAGTGCAGCTGGAAGCCTTGTAGCTTACGCTCTTCGCATTACTGATATTGATCCGTTGCCTTATAACTTGCTATTTGAAAGATTTTTAAATCCAGAGCGTATAAGTATGCCAGATATCGATGTGGATTTTTGCCAAAATAGGCGAGGGGAAGTTATAGATTACGTCATAGAAAAGTATGGGGAATACAACGTCGCCCAAGTAGCAACATTTGGTAAGCTTTTGGCAAAAGGCGTTATAAGAGACGTTGCAAGAGTTATGGGTATGCCATATTCCGAAGCAGATGCTATGGCAAAACTTATACCAGATGAGTTGGGAATTACTTTAAAAGCGCATAAAAATAAAAAAGGCGATATGGAAGATGGAGCGTTCGAAAAAGAGCCGAAAATAGGTGAACTTATAGCAAAAAATGACTTAGCAAAGCAGGTTTGGGAATATTCTTGTGAGCTTGAAGGATTGAATAGAAACCCCGGAATGCATGCTGCAGGTATTGTTATAAGCAATGAAGAGCTATGGAAAAAGGCTCCTTTGTGGAAACAAAGCAATGCCGAAGCCGGTCATTATGTAACTCAATACACAAAAGATTACCTTGAAGATGTTGATCTTATCAAATTTGACTTCTTGGGACTTAAAACTCTAACAGTAATCGATAATGCAAAAAAACTAATTAAAGAGCGTTTTGGCGTAGATATTTTATGGGAAAAAATAGATTTCAACGATCAAAAAACTTATGAAACTATTCAAAGCGGAAATACTCTGGGTATATTTCAGATAGAGTCAAGCGGTATGCAATCTCTTGCTGCGAAGCTTAGACCGGATTGTTTTGAAGATATCATAGCTATGATAGCGCTTTATCGTCCCGGACCTTTGAATTCCGGAATGGTTGATGATTTTATAGATATTAAGCACGGTAAGAAAAAGATAGAATACGCTTTCGCCGCTTTAAAACCTATACTCGAACCGACGTACGGAGTTATAGTTTATCAAGAGCAAGTTATGCAAGTTGTTCAAACAGTCGGAGGATTTAGCCTTGGAGGCGCGGATCTTGTAAGGCGCGCTATGAGTAAGAAAAAAGAAGATGAAATGTTGCATCTCAAAACTCAGTATTTAGAAGGAGCAAAAAGAAACGGCTTTGATGAAGGCAAAGCAGACGCACTTTTTGAGCTTATTATGAAATTTGCAGAGTATGGATTTAACAAATCCCACTCAGCGGCTTATGCGCTTATAACTTTTCAAACAGCGTATTTAAAAACATATTATCCGGCAGAATTTATGGCTGCTTTGCTTACTAGCGAAGAGAACAATATAGATAAAATTATAAAATATATCGATGAGATAAAAAGACTTAATATAAAGCTACTTCCTCCAAATGTAAATTATTCGGTAAGGGAGTTTAGCGTTATACAAAAAGATGGAAGCGACTCTATTATATACGGCATGGCAGCGATAAAAGGCGTTGGAGTAGGCGCTGTGGAAGATATCATAAAAGCTAGAGAAGACGGTCCTTTTGAAAGCGTTGATAGCTTTATATCAAAAACAGATTGCACGACTGTAAATAGACGCGTTTTTGAATCTCTTATAAAATCTGGCGCATTTGATGACTTTGGTTTTACTAGAAAGATGCTCATACATAATCTAGAAACTATCATAGAAAACTCAAAACGTATATCGGATATCAAAAAGAATGCTACAAATTCTCTATTTAGCGATGATGATAGTATGAGTGAGATAAGCGTTGATCTTGTTAATATCAAAGATGAATTTGATAAAAAAGAGATATTGAAATTCGAGCAAGAGATACTTGGAGTTTATGTTTCGGGTCATCCATTAGACGAGTATAGAGATAAAATAGATAAGATAAATTACACAGTATCAAGTGAATTTGAAAATGTAGAAGATGGAAGTGAGATATTAGTAGTAGGTAAGATAGAAGATACAACTACAAAGATAACAAAAACAGGTAAAAAAATGGCTATCATAAATATCCTTGATATTCATGGGAATATAGAAGCTACCGCATTTGACGAGTATAAAAAAATAGAATCTATGAGTCAAAATGAGCTTGATGAGCCACATGCGTTTAAAATTATTTTAAATAAAGACGGTCAGCAGTTCAAGCTAAAAATAAATGACATAATAAGCCTTGATGATGCTTTATATAAGAGATTTACGCTGAAATCAAGCAAGCTTACGGATGACGAAGTATTTAAATTTCAAAATTATTTTGATACTATCAAGCACGCTACAATAAAAGATATTCCAAATTTAACTAAAGAAAGTGAAATACTTATCATAGGGAAAATGAGTCATATAAATATTAGAACAACTAAAAGCGGTATGGAAATGGCTATATTAAATATAGTTGATATAAGCGGTAATTCCGAGATGATAGCTTTTGATTCTACTAGTAAATTCATAGCCAATATGAGCGAAGATGAACAAGATACAATATACGCTTTTAAAGTTGCTCCAAATAAAGACGCTCAGTCAAAACCTATAATAAATCAGATCATCAGTCTTGATGATGCAAAAGATGGAAATTTCACTCTTAAAACAAATAGAAGACGATATGAGTCTAGAGTGAATGAACAAAGCGCCTCTGCTACTATAATAGGAAAGCTTGAAGTTGATATAGATATTATAAGTTTAGATAAGCAAAAAATAAATTATATTTATCAACTTGCTCACTCTTATCATCAAAAAAATGGAAATAAAAGATTATTACTTAGAATAACTAATAATTACGATAAAGAAGTGATGATTTTCAGCACTGAATTTATTGTTAGTGATGAGTTCAAATCAGAGTTAGATGCTATACTAAACGAAGCTAAGGCAGGCTAATAGTAAATACTTTTGGATCATTTTGCAAAGCAATGCTTCCTTTGTGGGCTGAGATAATCTCTATACTAAGAGCGAGTCCTAGCCCGTTTCCTTTTAATTTTGTCGTTTTAAACGGCTCAAAAACGATATCTTTATCTATTTTTACTCCGCTATCGCTTATATAAAAATTATGTTCATTATTTTCAAATTTATGCTCTATTTTTATCGTTCCGCTTTCGCTTTCATCCTCTTCTATGGCGTCTATAGCATTAAATATAAAATTACTAAAAACCATATCGAGCAGATCCATATCGCCTATGATTTCTGAATTAAATCCACTAAAGACAAACTTAATTTCTTTACTAAAAGCATATTGAGAGATTGCTACTTTACAGTTTTGCTCAAGCTTTTCTAAGTTAAATACCTGCTTGTTTATACATACGCCTTTTGTAAATAGCAGAGTTGCTTTAATGATGCGCTCAACTCTAAAAATAGCTTTTTGTATCTCCTCTATGAGGGGTCTATTTTTGTCATCGGCTCTTTTTAAAAGAGTGCTTGTGAGCAAAGAAATAGATCCTATAGGATTTCTAATCTCATGCGAGAGATGAGCTGCTACTGCTCCCATGGATACGAGTCTTGCACTTCTTTTTTCATCGCTTATATCTGTTGCTAGGATTATTTTATTTCCGTCATTTTGAGTGATTTTTATAGCATAAAATTGCGAGCCAAATTCTACTTCTTGATTTGTTTTTCTAAAATCTATTAAGCTTAAGATATGCTCGTTTTCATCTGCTTTTGCATTTTTTAGTACGGCTTTGCCATCTATATCTATCACCCATAAAGCCGCACCTAAGCTCTCAACGATGTCTTGGATAAATTTTTGTAAATTTGCATATGAAGTGGTTAAAGTTTTATATTCTTTTTCTATAAGATAAGTCTGTTCTATAAGACTTTTTAATCCATCTTGAATATGTTTTGTTTCGCTGTTGTTTGTCAATAATTCACTCATAAATATCCTTAAAATCGTTTATTTCAAATAATAGTATTTTATCATTTTTTAAATTTAAAAGTTCATTGCTAAAGCCTGATTTTGAAAATAGTGCTATTAAATTTGGATTTAAATTTGATCTTTTGCATTTTGCTTGAAGTATATTTAATACATTCTTGCATATTTTTCTATCTTTGTACTTTGCTTCTCCAACTACGGTAAATCCATCGAATTCTACAAAAATATCAATTTCGTTTTCTTTATCCCAGTAGCTTGTAATTAACTCTTTTTGTATATTTAACTCTTTTGCTAAAAGCTCCATACACGCTAGTTCAAAAGGCAGCGAACAGTATAGTTCAAATCCTTGCTTTATTAAATTTAAAACAGTTTCAAACTCATTTTTATCTAATAGTTCTAAATTTGGCTCACAAAATCTAAACCAAAATCTTGTAAAGTTGTTTTTAAAATGTATTTTGTCTTGGACTTGATAGTGTCTTAGTTCTTTTTTGATTTTGTGATGTTTGGTTGATTTCGGTTTTATCTCTCTGGATTTTTCGATTTGTATAATATTTTTTGATAATAAGTTATTTATTATTACGCTTCCTATTCTACGTGGAATTTGCTTTAATGTGTTAAATCGCTTTCTATCGCTTCTTGCAAGTTTTTTGAGAAATATTTTTATCTCTTTATCATTTTCATCAAAATCAAAGTGTTTAGATATATTTTTATAATTACGCAAAATTTCATACTCGATAGCTTCAAAAATATTATCATAATTTTTCAAAATTCTATCAAACACAAAGTAAAACTCAAGTATGTTTTGTACTCCAGTATCGTTGCCGGAGTCTAAAAATTTACTTGTTATAACTATCTCCTCATTGTTTTAGTAATTATACAAAAAACTAGTTTAAATTTGAAATCTTAATCTTGTTTGTTGTATAATTATATAAAAATAATTAGGAAATATTGTTGCTAAATTTAGAAAAAGTAAGAGAAAATATAATTTTAAAAGAGGGGATTTATTATTTTGATTGGACGGCTTCTGGACTTGGATACAAAGGCGTCGAAGATGAAATTTTAAGAGTATTGCATACATATTCGAATACTCATAGTGAATGTAGCGATTGTGCGAAAATTACTACAAATTATTATGAAAATGCTAGAAACGGATTGAAAACGCTTTTGGAAATTAGTGATGATTTTTATCTTTTGCCTTGTGGATTTGGGAGTACCGCAGCCATAAAAAAATTTCAAGAAATTATGGGAATTTATCTTCCTCCTGCGACTAAAACCATACTTCAAAACGTAATTTCAAATTTAAAAAACGACTCTTTACCTCTTGTTATAGTTAGTCCTTATGAACATCATAGCAACGAAGTTAGCTTTAGAAGCGGTCTTTGTGAAATTTATAGAGTTCCTTTAGCTCTTGATGGCGGTATCCACTGGGGTGAGCTAGATAGAGTTTTGAAAATAAATAGAAATAGAAGAATTATAGCGAGTTTTAGCGCTGCTTCAAATGTAACTGGCGTCAAAACCGATATTGCAAATTTATATAAAATGGTAAAGAAATATAACGGTATAGTGGCATTAGACGCTTCAAGTATTTCTCCTTATGAAAATATACCCTGTGATCTATATGATGCACTTTTTATTTCTCCTCATAAACTTTTAGGCGGCGTTGGTAGTTCTGGGCTTTTGGTTATTAAAAAGGAGCTTTGTAGCAGCGCTCAGCCTACATTTGCAGGTGGTGGTACTGTAAGCTATGTAAGTAGAAAAAGCGTAAAATATTTAGATAATGTCGAGCTTTTAGAAGATGCGGGAACCCCTGGAATAATAGAGCTAATAAGAGGTTATCTAGCTTTTAAACTAAGAAACGATATCGGTTTAGATAGGATTAAAAAGATAGAACAGCAGCATCTCGAGTACTTTGAAGATAGTCTAAAAAGTATAAAAAATATGATTTGCTACTGTCCGAAATCCGCTTTAAAACTACCCATATTTTCGTTTAATATAAAAGATATCTCTCCATACGTATTGGCAAATACTTTAAGCGCTAAATTTGGCGTTCAATCACGCGCCGGTTGCGCTTGCGCCGGACCATACGGACACGACTTGCTCGGGCTTAAAGATGATGATGAGTTTTTAAATAAGCCCGGTTTTGTAAGAGTTAGTCTGCACTATACTCATACAAAAGATGATATAGATTATCTTTTAAATTCTATAAAAGAAGCCGTTAAACAAACCATATAAAATTATTAAATTTTTTCTAACTTATGATCATTTCATAGAGTTGCTTTTATATTTATTTTAAGGGTTATTATTTCTAATTTATAAAATATAGATTAAAAATATAGAACCAAGTATTATCCTATATATTCCAAAGCTGATATAGCTAAATTTAGATACGAATTTTAAAAACAGCTTGATAACTATCAAAGCTACTATAAATGCCATAAATCCGCCGACTAAAAATATCCATAAAGCTTCTTTGTTTTGCACGAAAATATCTGCGTTTTTATAGCTATCATAAGCAGTTGCGGCAAACATAGTAGGGATGGCTAGTAAAAAGCTAAATCTAGCCGCAACTTCACGACTAAGTCCGCAAAGTAGACCGGTTATGATGGTAGAGCCACTTCTTGAAGTGCCGGGTATCATGGCAAAGCATTGAGAAAGTCCTATTATAAAAGCTTGTTTGAAACTCACTTCGTGTAAGGTTTTCGTATCGCCCTCATAGTTTATCTTTTTATGCCAAAGCTCAACTACTATAAAAACGATACCGCCGATGATGAGCATATAAGCAACGGTGCTTGGCTCAAAAAATGTTTTTATGTGTTTGTAAGCCAAAAAGCCGATGATAGCTGTGGGCACAAAGCCTATAGCAAGCTTTATCCAAAGGTTAAAATCCTCTTTTAATCTATCAAAAAACATAAACACGACCGCTAAGATGCTTCCTAGCTGGATAACAACTTCAAAGCATTTTAACACGCTTGTTTGCTCAAGTCCAAGCAGCTTTGCGCTAAGTATCATATGCCCAGTCGAGCTAACAGGCAAAAACTCGGTCAGACCCTCGACTATTCCTAGTATTACTGCGTTTAAAAAATCCATTTAATTCCTTATTATATTGTTTAAATTTGTTATGTTTTCACTGATACTTTTTGGAGAGTAAGCGGCACTTACTATAGCTATTAGATCAGGCATAAGAGCACTAACTTCTTTTAAATTTAGAGCATTTATTCCACCTATGACACAGATAGGAACGTTTAAATTCTCTTTTGCTTTTTTTATAGTATTATGGTCGCAAAGAGGAGCGTTTGGCTTTGTTTGGCTTGGATACATCGCTCCAAAAGCAACGTAAGAAGCACCATCTTTTTGGGCTTTTAGCGCTAAATTTATGTCATTGTAACAACTAACTCCTATAATGGAGTTCTTACCTAGTAGCTCTTTTGCTTTTTTTATATCTTCATCGTCTTTTCCGATATGAACACCGTGTGCACCGCAAGCTTTTGCTAGAAACGGATCATCGTTTATGATAAACTTTGCGTTAAAATCATCGCATAAATTAGCTATGGATTTGAGTAATTTTATATCGTGATCTTGTGTTTTGTTTCTGTATTGAATTAACTTGATACCTGAATTTAAGAGCTCTAAAATTTGTTGGGAGATACTGTTTTGCGGAGTGAGTTCTTTGTCAGTTAAAACATATAATTGACACATTTTAAGTCCTTAAATTTAGCCCTAAAGTAGGGCTAAGCTATTTTAGATCGTATTTTTCAAGAAGTTTTTCGTATGTTCCATCGCTTTTGATATCTTCTAAAGCTTTGTTAAATTTGGCTAAAAACTCGCTATGTTTATCTTTATCAAACGCCATTGCAAAACCGTCGCTTCCGTCGTTTTCTTCAAGCCATTTTACTATGTCGGCGTTTTTCTTAAGATAGCCGTATCCTACTGAACTATCTACTATTACGGCATCGACTTTGCCGGCTTTTAGGTTCATGATGCTTCCTGCTATGCCTTCTGTGGCTATGACTTTTGCGCCTTTTATCCCGTGAGCAACGCTTTCTTGGACTGTGCCTAGCATTGCGCCTATCCTTTTTTTCTTAAGGTCGTCTTTTGAAGCGATCTCTTTGTCTGTCGCCATTTTTAGATATAAATTTTTTGTATAAAAATAAGGAGACGAGAAATCAACCGATTTTTTTCTCTCAGTTGTGGCACTCATACTAGCTGCGATAGCGTCTATTTTGCCGACTTTTAGAGCAGGTATTAGAGCGTCAAATCCGACTTTTATAAATTTATACTCAAATCCAGCTTTTTTAGATATAGCATCCACTAGATCTATGTCAAATCCAGCTATTTTATTGTTTTCATCCATATAGCCAAACGGAGGATACTCGGCGTCTGAGCCAAATATCAACGTTTTGGCGTTTGCTAAGTTTAGCATCAATAACAAAGCAAAGATAAATTTAAAAATTCTATTCATCAAACTCTCCTTTTTATTTGTTTGAGGCTATTTTAGATCGTATTTTGCAAGCAATTTATCATAAGTGCCATCACTTTTTAGCTCTTCAACTGCTTGATTGATCTTTGCTATCAGATCGGTATGTTTGTTTTTATCAAAAGCTATAGAAAAGCCTTCGCTACCATCTGGTTCTTTTAGAAACTCAGCTAGATCTTTGTTCTTGTTTAAGTAGCCATAACCTATAGAACTATCTACTAAAACAGCATCGACTTTGCCGTTTTTAAGCGCCATTATAGCTGCAAATATATCTTCGTTTGCCATAACTTTAACGCCTTTCATAGCGCGAGCCGCTATTTCTTGGACGGTTCCTAATTGTACTGCGATTTTTTTACCATCTAAGTTTTGCTTTGATGTTAGATCACCGTTTTTAGCTTGTTTGATAAATAAATTTTCCGTATTATAGTAAGGCTTTGTAAAACTGACTGCCTTTATGCGATCAGGAGTTGCGCTCATGGCCGCTGCTACCGCGTCTATTTTACCTGCTTTTAAAGCAGGTATTAGAGCGTCAAAGCTCATATTTACTATCTTATATTCAAATCCTACTTTTTTTGATAGAGCGTCTATTAGATCCATATCAAAACCGGCTATCTTGTTTTGTTCATCTATAAACTCAAATGGAGGATAAGTGGCATTTGTGCCTACTCTTATCACGTCTGCGGCGTGAGAAAAACCAGCCGCTATACAAGCAACAACGATAAATTTAAAAAAACATTTCATTTTGTTTTCCTTTTTTAGTGATTTAGTATCTTGTTTAAAAATTCGTTCAAACGCGGATTAGTGCAGTTTTCAAAGACGTTTTTCGGAGTATCGTCTACTGCGATGATGCCTTTATCCATAAAAAATATCCTATTTGCAACGTTTTTAGCAAATCCCATCTCGTGAGTTACCACAAGCATCGTAAGCCCGTCCTTAGCAACGTCTTTCATAATGCTCAAAACTTCACCTATCATCTCTGGATCAAGTGCGCTTGTCGGCTCGTCAAAAAGTATGATATCAGGCTCCATAGCAAGGCTTCTAGCTATGGCTATGCGTTGTTTTTGTCCGCCGCTTAGTTTATGCGGATAAGCATTTGCCTTGTTCGCAAGTCCGACTTTTTTTAGCAGTTCGTTTGCTTTATCGTTTGCTGTTTTTAGGTCGTAAAGTCCTGTTTGAAGCGGAGCAAGCGTGAGATTTTGCATCACAGTTTTGTTTGCGAAAAGATTGAAATGCTGAAATACCATAGATACTTTTTGGCGAATTTTATTTATGTTGATTTTAGGGTCTAAAATATCTATACCGTTTATAAAAATATGACCGCTCGTAGGCTCTTCAAGACGGTTAATGCAGCGTAAAAACGTACTTTTTCCACCGCCGCTAGGTCCGATGATGGCTACGACTTCACCTTTTTTTATCTCAGTGCTTATACTGCTTAAAACTTTTAAATTTCCGTAGTTTTTTACTAAATTTTCTATTTTAATCATTTTTGTTTAGCCTATTTTCTAAGAGTTTTGCAAGAAGCGAAAAGAATTTAACATTTGCGTAGTATATAACTCCCGCAAACAAGATAGGCTCGGGACTAAATAGAGTTGCTTGCAAGCTTTTACTTTGCATAGTAAGATCAAATATACCTATAAGTCCGACGACCGAAGTCTCTTTAAATAGGCTTATAAACTCGTTTGCAAGAGCCGGAAGTATGTTTTTAACGGCTTGAGGAAAGATGATTTGGCGCATAGAAACGCTGTAGCTAAGTCCCATAGCGCGAGCTGCTTCCATTTGACCTTTATCTACGCTGTTTATACCGCTTCTTACGATTTCGGCTACGTATGCAGAACTGTTTAGTCCAAGAGCTATTACCGCGGCGTAAAAGTTATCGCTAAGAGTAGCAAGTATGACAAAGGCAAATATCATGAGTTGCAAAAGTACCGGAGTTCCTCTTACTATATCTATGTATTCGTCTATGATAAATGATAGAATTTTGATATTTAAAAACTTTAAAAAAGCTAATATGAAACCAAGTACGATACCTATAAAAATACCGCCGAATGTAAGTCCTAACGTCGTAAAATATGAATCTACGTAAGCGCCTTTTTGGGCATCTGTTATGCTAACTGGGTAAGTATAGTAAATTCCTATAATTATAATAGCTATGGAAAATATAAATTTTAAAAATTTTTCATTATATAAATTTGTCAATATAAAACCTTGCTTAAATTTAGAATAATCGTAAATTATACAAAAAAATATATATTTTTAAACTTAAATGTGATAAGATAACTACTATATTGTTTTTGGGGGTTTTAAATGAGTTTGGGAGCATATATCGCTATCGCTTTGTATTTTGGCGTGCTTTTAGCTATAGGAAAATTATCTTACAATAAAAGAACAAATTTAAATGAGTATTTGCTAGATAATAGAAGTCTTGGACCGTTTATAACAGCTCTTAGCGCCGGAGCTAGCGATATGAGCGGTTGGATGTTGTTAGGTCTTCCCGGTGCGCTTTATTTAAGCGGTATTTCAAATATGTGGATTGCTATAGGACTTAGTATAGGAGCTTGGGCGAATTATAAATATTTGGCAAAACGTCTTAGGGTTTATACGGAAGTTGCAGGAGATAGTATTACGATTCCAGATTATCTAGAAAATAGATTCAAAGACAAAACAAAGGTTTTACGTATAATTTCCGGCATTTTCATTTTGGTATTTTTTACTCTTTATGTAAGTAGCGGTATTATAGCCGGGGGCAAGACTTTTGAAAGCTTTTTTGGACTTGGATTTAGCTCCGGGGCCATTTTAACGCTTTTGATAGTTGTTTCTTATACATTTTTTGGCGGATTTAAAGCTGTTTGTTTGACAGATGCATTTCAAGGAATGCTTATGTTTTTAGTTTTAGTTCTCATACCAGTCGTTGCTTTTTTAAATTTAAATATACCTGATGGAGAAAATTTCTTTAGCGAATTAAATAAATATAGTACCGCCGCTAATCAAGATCATTTAAATTTATTTGCCGGACAGAGTTTTCTTGGTATTTTAGGATTGCTTGCTTGGGGGCTTGGGTATTTTGGACAACCGCACATAATAGTTAGATTTATGGCGATTAGAAACTCAAAAGAACTTGATAGTGCTAGAAGAATAGGTATATCATGGATGGTTATCGGTCTCATAGGTGCTATGTCTAGCGGACTTATAGGATTTGTATATTTTAATGAAATAAGAAGTCCTTTAAACGATCCTGAAACCGTATTTTTAAAGCTTGGCGAGACTCTGTTTCATCCATTTATCGTCGGCGTTATAATATCTGCTGTTTTGGCGGCGATTATGAGTACTATATCAAGTCAGCTGTTAGTAAGTGCTAGCTCGATAACAAGGGATTTTATATTTGCATTTTATAAAAAAGACGTAAGTGATAAAACTCAAGTTTTGGTTGGACGTTTAGCAGTTATATTAGTTGCTATAGTAGCTACTTTGTTTGCGTTTAATTCTACTGATACAGTACTTGGTGTCGTAGGAAATGCATGGGCTGGATTTGGAGCTAGTTTTGGACCTGCGCTTTTGTTTAGTTTGTACTCACGCCATATGAGCGCACTTTCGGCTCTTGCTGGTATGATAGTGGGTGGAGTGACTGTGTTGTTATGGATAGTTTTTGGTCTTAGTAGCGTTGTTTATGAGTTGCTTCCAGGATTTGTATTTTCTAGTTTGGCTATACTTTTGGTAAATAAATATAGCAATATGATCAAAAAGATGTCTAACGAACCTAATTTATCTATAATAGGTGATGAATTTGATAAAATGAAACAAGGAAGTAGTAAACAAATTTAATTTCGCGATGATGTAGTTGCTGAATTTAAAAATACCTTGATGTTGTGAATTATGATTCGCATAATACTATTGGTTTAGGCTGAATTAAGCAGATAGGATTCAAGGTAATTTAAGTAATTATTAAGTAAAAAAAGTATATAATCCCAACTTCAATTCAAGTGGGTTCATAGCTCAGTTGGTTAGAGCATCCGGCTCATAACCGGATGGTCCCAGGTTCGAGTCCTGGTGAACCCACCACTGCATATTTTTAAATATAATCTTTAATATATCTCCATTTTTAGCATCAATCGGTATTTTTTTATTATCTTAATTGGCCTATTTTATTTTCTTTCATTTGCACTTACAAATTTGCTGTCAAATATTAAATTTTATATATCAATCAATTATAAAATCTTTAAACAAATTTAATTTAGATGTTAGAAATTTGTAAAATCATAGTAAATATGAATTATTATTATAATATATTAATTAAATTATAAGATATATTTTTATAAAATATACAAAATTTAAATATATCTACATTAAATTTAGTACGTAATATGATAAACAGAAAATAAAATTGAAAGGTAAAATATGTCAAATTTAACTACTAATTTAACTACCAAAACTAAACTTGTGGTGCTATCGGCTATTCTTCTTTTATTTACTATAATATCCGGAACTACGGCATTTATGGGATTTAAGAAATCAAATGAGTCTATAGCTTTTATCAAAGAAAAAAATATTGATTCCGTAACGCATTTAGAAAAGTTAAATATCGAACTACTTACATTAAGAATTGAAGTGTATAAATACATTGCTAATATAATAGATTATGACAAATTAAAGCAATCGGCAAATAAGTATGCAAATGTCGTTGATCAGTTTGAAAAAGATTACCCAAATACGTTTTCAACAGCAGATGATGAGGCTAATTTTAAAATAGTTTTAGAAAATGCTAAAATATATAAAAATACACTTATGCAAGCTATGGGGGGGGGTAAGGACGAATTATTAAACAAGCTTCTTGGACTCGGAAGTAAAATATCTAAAGGCATAGTTGATACCAAAAGCGTTAACGAGCAATCTATGCATCATACTATCGAATATATGAAAAACTATCTATCTTTACTAACCAAAACAATAATTATTATTATAGCTGTGTCTATAATAATAGGTGTGATATTATCTATAATCATAACTAAATCTATCAAAAAATCTATAGACGCTATATTAGATGGTTTAACATCGTTTTTTAAATTTATCTCAGGAGAGACGGATAAACCTCAAATTATTCCCCTCGTCTCAAAAGACGAGTTTGGAACTATGGCAAATATAATCAACAACAACATACAAAGCATCAAAGAAGGACTCTTGCAAGATAATAGAACAATAGAAGAGAGCAATCTTGTAATAGACTCTCTTAAAAAAGGTACTCTTAGTAAAACAGTTACAACCAAACCTCACAATGCTCAGCTAAAAGAGCTTACGAATTTATTAAATGAGATGATAAAAGAGTGGCACTCTATGATATCTACTATGCAAGCTACTCTAACTAGTTTTTCAAATAAAGACTTTAGAGCTAGAATAGAGATACACGGTATACAAAACGATATGTTAGGACTTATAAACGGTATAAACTATTTAGGAAATGAAATATCTGGTATGTTAAGTAGTAGCTTAAAAAACGGCCAAAGTCTAGAGCAAAAATCAATTCAGTTAAAAGAGTATATGCAAGACTTAGCAAATCAAACTAAAAATCAATCTACTAATGTAAATGAGAGTGCTGCAGCTATAGAACAGATGAGTAGCTCTATGAACTCTGTATCAAATATGGCAAATGATGTTATAAGACATAGTGATGATATAAAAAATATCATAGTAGTAATAAAAGATATAGCAGATCAAACAAACTTACTAGCATTAAATGCAGCTATAGAAGCAGCTAGAGCCGGAGAACACGGAAGAGGATTTGCAGTTGTTGCAGATGAAGTAAGAAAACTAGCTGAAAGAACTCAACGCTCACTAAGTGAGATAGAAGCAAATGTTAATATACTATCTCAAAGCGTAAATGAAGTAAATCAAAGCATAAACGAACAAGCAGATGCTATAAGGCAGATAAATGAAGCCGTTACAAATATAGATGAAACTACCAAATCAAACTTAGAAGCTACAAATAGCACAAATGATCTTGCAAATGAAATAAGTCAAATGGCAACTACTTCGGTAAA